>NZ_JHVI01000037.1 GCF_000620065.1 Meiothermus cerbereus DSM 11376
TCAGCGTATTCCCCGCACCCGCGGGGATGAACCGTCGGCGTGGTCGCCCTCGTTGCGCTCGGCGTCGTATTCCCCGCACCCGCGGGGATGAACCGAACGCCTCCAGCAGCGAGGACTTGCCCGAGCCGTATTCCCCGTACCCGCGGGGATGAACCGTTCCTGGAGAAGGGCAACCCGCTCAGGGCGGCGTATTCCCCGCACCCGCGGGGATGAACCGCTATCTGCGCAAAAAAGCCGTTCCCAACCCCGCCACCACCACCAAGAGCCCTGCGAGTACCCCATACACCACCACCGGCTCGGAGGCGTGGGCTACCCAGATGCCCACAAAGGCCCACAGCAACACCAGGTTGAAGGGGATGTCGCGCCGGGTCTGGGCAAACACAAACCCGATGCCTGCTGCAACCAACACCAGCAGGGCGGCCCAAACCTGCCCAGAAATGCCCCCGCCGTTCCAGCCCAGCTCGAGCAGCGTGGTAACTGCGTTGGCGGCGGTCGCTACAGTAATCCAGCCCAGGTAGATGCTAAAGGGAACTCGAGCCAGCCAGCTTTCGGCAGCCGGAACGGCCTCTTTTCCTATTCCCAGCCGTTCGTACAGGAGCACCAGGGTGGTGAGCAGGCCCAGCATCATCACCATGCTGGGCACAATCAGCAGGTAGTGCCAGCAGAGCAACCAGGCCACGTTGAACCCACAAGACAGCACAAAAAGCCCGCGGGTAGCCGCCAGCCGGGGATTGTCGCGCTGGGCGGGCAGGGCCTGGTAGACCGCGTAGGCCAGCAGGGCCAGGTAAATCAGGCCCCAGATGGCAAACACATAGCCCGCCGGGGTAAAGAAGCTGGGAAAGCTATCGGAAATCTCACCGGTGCGGCGGCCCGCAATGGGCAGGATGTTGGCCAGGGCATTAACCGCGATGGTGACGATAATAGCCAGCACCACCAACCATTGCATCAATGGTGCAGCGGAGGGTAGGGGAGTGCGTATTGTTTTTTGCACGTCTCTACCCTACTTCGTTTTGCCGTTATGGTAGTGAGTGCTGCGAAACATCTTTGCTTTTGGGCGCTTCTTGCTCCGATCTGCGCTGTATCCGGCTTGTGCGGTATGGTAGAAGCCATATGTTTCGCTCCCGCCGCACCCCCACCGGAGGGGGGGTTTTCCTGGAGATGGATCGCGCCAAAGCCGAGGCCCGCGCCCGGGGGCTGGGCGTGGTGGACCTCTCGATTGGGGCCTCCGATCTGCCCCCACCCCCCGAGGCTTTGCAGGCCCTCAGAGAGGCCATTGAAGACCCCTCGACCTACGGCTACTGCCTTAAGTCGGGCACGCTGCCGTTTTTGGAGGCCGCCACCGACTGGTACTTTCGACGCTATGGGGTAGAGCTCGACCCCCGGCGCGAGGCCCTGAGCCTGATCGGCTCGCAGGAGGGGCTGGCCCACCTGCTGATGGCCGTAGCCGACCCCGGCGAGGTGCTGCTGATGTGCGAGGTGGCCTACCCGTCCTATTTTGGGGCGGCCAGGGTGGCGGGCCTCGAGGTCTACCTGATGCCCCTGGGCGAGCACCTGCTGCCCGACCTGGGGGCGGTGCCGGAGGAGGTGGCCCGGCGGGCTAAGGCGGTGCTGCTCAACTACCCCAACAACCCCACCGCGGCCCTGGCCTCCGAGGCGTTTTTTGCGGAGGCGCTCGAGTTCTGCGCGCGCCACAACCTGCTGCTCATCCACGACAACCCCTACCTCGACCAGGCCCTAAAACCCACCCCCTCGCCGCTGGCCCTGCCGGGGGGCCGGGAACGGGTGGTGGAGCTTTTTAGCTTCTCCAAGAGCTACCATCTGGCCGGTTTTCGGCTGGGCTTTGCCCTGGGTCAGCCCGAGGCCATGGCCAGCCTGGAAGCCCTCAAAGCCCCCATCGACTTCAACCCGTACCTGGGCATCCAGCGTATGGGCATGGCCGCGCTGGCCGTACCCCAGGCGCGTCTACAGGCCGATGCAGAGACCTGGGCCCGCCGCCGCCAGGCCATGGTAGCGGCCCTGGCCCAGGAGGGCTGGACGGTTCCGCTTCCCGAGGCCGGCATGTACCTGTGGGCCAGGCTGCCGTCGGGTCTGGCCCTGGACGACCTGCAGTTTGCCAAAGAACTCGTGGCCCAGACCGGTGTGGCCCTCTCGCCGGGGCGGGCCTTTGGGCCGGGCGGGGTGGGCTATGTGCGTTTTGCGCTGGTGCAGCCCGAAGGGGTTTTGCGCCAGGCGGCCCAGAAGATCGGGGAGTTTATTCGCAGTGCGGCCAGAGATTGAACCCGTCGTTAGGTACGGACACCCAGGGGCCCACCCAAGAGCTGCATGGCGGCTTCCTCGGGGGTCAGTTCGCCCTGGGCTACCTGGGCAATCAGGGCCTGGCCTTCGCGGGTCTTGCGGCGGCCCCATTCCTGGATCACGCTTTCGACCTCGAAGCGGGCCCGCTCGAGGCGGTCGGCCTCCAACAGGCCGTGCTGCTGTAGGTGCTGATAGTGGGCCTCGAGGGCCTCGAACAGCTCGGGGATGCCCTCGGCCTTGGGGGCTACCGCGGTCAGGACGGGCGGCTTCCAGCCTGCCGGGCGGGGGGCGGCTAGCTCGAGGGTGGTTTTGATCTCCTGCACGATGCGTTCGCCGCCGGGCAAGTCGAACTTGTTGACCACAAACACGTCGGCGATCTCCATCACCCCGGCCTTGAAAGCCTGCACCGCGTCGCCGGCGGCAGGGGTCAGAACCAGCACGGTGGTGTCGGCCACGCGGGCGATGTCCACCTCGCTCTGCCCCACCCCCACCGTCTCCACGAAAATACGGTCGAAGCCAAAGGCCTCCAGCAGGGCCAGGGTGGCGACGGTGGCCCCGGCCAGCCCGCCCAGAGCCCCCCGGCTGGCCAGCGAGCGGATGTACACCCCTTTGTCCTGGTGGTGGCGCATCATGCGGATGCGGTCGCCCAGGATGGCCCCTCCGGTGAAGGGGCTGCTGGGGTCTACCGCCAGCACCGCTACAGTCTCGCCCCGCTTGCGGGCCTCCTCGATCAGCCGGTCGGTGAGGGTGCTTTTGCCAGCTCCAGGGCTGCCGGTCAGGCCCACCACCTTGGCCTGGCCGCGCCCGCGCAGCTGCCGCAGCAGGGCCTGGCCTTCGGGGTAGCCCGACTCCACCAGGGTGATGGCCCGGGCCAAAGCCCGCATGTCCTGGGCTAGAAAACGCTCGTAGAGGTTCATGGGCTCAGTTTATCGCGCTAAAACCCCTACAGAAGGGCGATGCAGGCCACCTCGACCTTCACGTCGCGGGGCAGGCGGGCCACCTGTACGGTAGCCCGGGCGGGGAAGGGCTCGCGCACGTACTCGGCGTAGACCTTGTTGAAGGCCGGGAAATCGTTCATGTCGGCCAGGTAGCAGGTGGTCTGCACCACCTTGTGGTAGGAGCTACCGGCGGCCTCGAGCACGGCCCCCAGGTTCTTCATGACCTGATGGGTCTGGGCCTCCACATCGCCCGCGACCAGCTCGCCGGAGGGGGTCAGGGGAATCTGACCCGAGCAAAACACCATGCCGCCTGCTACGATGGCTTGGCTGTAAGGGCCGATGGCCTGGGGTGCGTGATCGGTCTGAACACATTTCTGACTCATGCCCACAGCTTATACCAAAGCCGCGGCAAGTAGGGTGCTGGGTTAGGGCTAAAAACCCTGGGTGGCTTGTGAGGCGGGGGTGGGCGGGGGTGCGATGGTGGTTTTGGGCTGGTAGACCTCGAGGCCCAGGTAAGCCAGGGGGGCGTTGGACTCGAGGTCGGCGGCCATGACCAGATAGTCCACTTCGGCCAGGGTCCAAAGCTGTACCCCCTGGGCCTCGGCCAGTGCCCCAAACGAGGGGCTGCTGGGTTCATCGAGCAAAACCAGCACCACCCCATCGGCGCGGTGGGTTTTCTGGGCGGCCAGCACGTCTTCCAGGGCGCTCGCCAGGGCCAAAGGGTGGGTTAGCACCTGGAACAAATAGCGCACACCGACGGGCGAACGGGCCAGGGCGTAGCTCTGATCCGGGGTGAGCGAGGCCACCCAGGAGGGGCAACGGTTCAAAAGACCAGCCACGAAGCGCAAAAAGGGCTTCGGCTCAATGCGGGCGGCAACCGTCGGTGCCATATTAGGCCATCATGCTATAGCGCAGTCCATAAATGCAAGTGAAACACATCCTCATCCGGCTCGAACACCTTGTGGGTTTGCTCACTATGCCCTCATTTATTAGCCCAAGGGGCTGTGGATAACTCTGTGGATAACCCGGTATTACCTGTGGATAACTTTGTGGGTATCCAGATGTTTCTCGGCCACACACAACAAGTTTTTCTGTTCCAGACGCTATTTTATCCAAAAGGCCGAATGTGAAACGGTTGCCAATTCATGCGGTTTGCATTAGAGCTGCTTAACCCAAAAAACCATGGGTTTGGGGGTCTCCTGGGGCTAGCCCAGGTCGCGCCAGGTGAAGGCACAGACCAGGTCGGGCCGTTTGGAAAACCCCCGGCGCTGCCAGAAGGCATCCAGCGGCCTATAGTTGGCGGGCTTGAGGGGGTGTTCGGCAGGGCGCTCGACGGCGCAAAAAGTAACCTTGCGGTAGCCCAGCTCGAGGGCGCGGGCCTCCCGGAGACGAAAAAACGCCACCCCCAGTCCCTGGCCCCGGTAAGCAGGCTCCAGCACCGACTCGCCAAAGTAGTACCACTCGGCGGGGTTTAGCCCAGCCCCTACAAAGGGCGCCTGGAACTCGGCCTCGGCCTGGGCGAGCGGCAGGGCAGTCGAGGCCCCCACCACCTGCTCGCCGTCTCGAACCACCACTAAGGTGCTCTCGGGAAGGTTCACAAACTTGGATAGGTAGTGCGTTTCGTACTCGAGGCTCCCATCGTACAGGTAGGGCCACTCCCGAAAAACGGCCATGCGCAGCCGGGCCAGCTCGGGGATGAGTGGGGCCACCTCGCCGCCGGAAAATACCTCCACCCGCAGGTTCATGGCTTAAAGCATACGGCCTCAGCGGGCCGGTTAGAATCGGGGGGAGATGATTATCTTCACCGAACCACCCGCCCGGGCCTTGCTGATCGATAGCCGCTCCCCCGCCGAGTATGCCCAGGGGCACCTGGAAGGCGCGATTAACCTGGACCTTTCGGGGTTCCGCGGGCGCTTGCGCAGCGAGGAGGAGTTCCGGCGGCTGGAGCAAACCCTGGCCGACCTGAATGGCCGCATAGGGGCGGGCCCAGAACGTCCGGTGGTGGTCTACGACCAGGGCTTTAATACCCGCCTGAGCAAAACCGCCTTCATGCTGGCTTTGGGTGGCCTCGAGGTCTACCTGTGGCCCCAGGGCTGGGAGGCCCAGGCCACCAGCCAGGCCCCGGTAGAACCTGTAGCCGCCGAGCCCTGGGCCCAGCTCCGGCGCGAGATTCTGCTAACCGCCGACGAAATTCTGGCGTTTCCCCACCCTCTGCTGGATGTGCGCGAGCCCCTCGAGTTTGCTGCCGCCCGGATTCCCGGGGCCAAAAACATTCCGCTGGGCGCTTTTGCTCTGGACAATGCCGGGGCCCTGGGCCTGCAAGCCGGTCAGGAGGTGGGGGTGCACTGCCGCAGCGGAGCCCGCAGCGCCAGCGCCTTCTGGCTGCTCCGGCAGCAGGGCGTTCTGGCCCGCAACTACCTGGGCAGCATGCTCGAGTGGGAAGCCGAGGCCGATCTGCCCGTAGAGCGGCCCTGACCAGGCTGGGCTTGTTATCTGTAGGCTATAGGCCATGAAGGTATACGGTTTTGCGGTGGGCCCTTTGCAGGAAAACACCTATCTGCTGGTGGGGGAGGACGGACGGGGGGCTATTGTAGACCCTGGCGATGAACCCGAGCGCATTCTGGCCGAGGTGCACCGGGTGGGCCTGAAGCCCGAGGCCATTTTGCTGACCCATGCCCACTTCGACCACGTGGGGGCGGTGGCCCCCCTGGTTGAGGCCCTGGGCCTACCGGTGTACCTGCACCCAGCCGACCTGCCGCTCTACCAGAGCGCCGCCCTGGGTGCGGCCCGCTGGGGGCTTTACATTCCCCAGCCGCCCGAACCCACCCTGCCCCTGGCCGAAGGGCAGACCCTGGATTTGGGACTGGGCCTCGAGGTGCTGTTTTTGCCCGGTCATGCGCCGGGGCATGTGGGCTTTTACCGGCCAGGCCACCTCATCAGCGGGGATGTGCTCTTTCGCGGGGGCATTGGCCGCTACGACCTGCCGGGCAGCGACCCACAGAAGCTGTTTGCTTCACTGCAAAAGCTGACCGAACTGCCGCCCGATACGGTGGTTTATCCAGGGCATGGCCCCAAAACCACCATTGCGGAAGAACGGGCCAGCAACCCCTACCTGAGCTAGCTGGGGGCCTGAAGGCCAAAGTGCTGCACGATTACTCTGGCAGCTTGTTCGGGCAAGAGTTGGCTGGTGTCTACCCGCAGGCTCTGCCCAAAGGGAATGCCCTGCAAAGCCCCCTGCTCCAGCATCTGTAAGAGCCGCTCGGGGCGCGAGAGCTTCTTCAGGCTTTTGCGTTCGGGGAGAGCTACCCGCTGCAAAAGCACTTCGGGCGGGGCCTCGAGCTTCACCCACAGCACCTCGATGCCGGATTGTTCGCATACTTCCAGCACCTGCCCAATAAATTCGTCGCTGCTGGGCGGGGTGTAGACGAAGGTGAAAATAAGACCCTTCAGGCCCATCTGGGCCATTTGCCTGAAAGTAAAAAGCCGCAGCGCACGCAGGAAGCTCACGTAGCTGGGCGTGCCCCAGTCCAGCAGCCGGGCTGCGTAATCAATGGAAAGGTGGTTGTCGAAGATGGGGTAGCCGGTAAGCCGGGTCAGTTCCCGGGCCACGGTCAGCTTGCCTACTGCGGCTGGGCCGTACAGAAAGACCAGCTTCATGTCGGCAGCATACCGCACTGGTAGAAGCTAGATGGCCTGCTCTGCTTCAGTGCAAGGCTTTGCGCGCTAGCAAGATGCTCAGCAGGCAGACCGCCAGGGCCAGCTCGAGGCCCCACAGGGCGCTTTGTCCGATAAAGGGTGGGTAGGCCAGGCCTGCCACCGTGCCGCCCAGGTAAAAAGCTGCAATGTAGGTGCTGCTGACCCCGCTGCCGCCCCGCCCCGAAACCCCTCCGGTAATGGCTTGCGCGGTAAAGATACCGGCCATCATGGTCACAAAACCCACCAAGATGAAGAGCGGTTGGTTGGGAATCTGAATCAACAACCCCAGTGCCACCACCCCAAAGGCCAGCCGAAAGGCCGCCACCACGCCCCATTTTTTGACCAGCGTGCCCGCCAGGGCGCTGCCGGGAATGCCCGCCAGATAGGCGAAGAAGATGCCCCCGATCTGCCCCTGCGACAAACCCAGGGCCTCGAGGCGATAGGGCATCAGGTTGGCCACAAAAAAATTGATAAACAGCAGGGCGAAGCCCAGCGCATACAAAGGCCAGGCCGAGAGGGTATAGCGCGGGGCGGGCAGGGTCAGATGTTCCCGCGCGCGCAGGACGAAAAGGGCGATTAACGCCACCGGCAGCGCCAGCAAGACCATCGCCAGGCGCTCGCCCAGCCACTCCGCCAGCAATCCCCCCAGCCCTCGCCCCAGGCCCCCACCCAGCACATTGCCCGCTACCCAGAACCCCGCCATCTGGGCGTGCTTGCGGGGGTAGAGCCTGGGCAGCAGGGCCAGCGAAAGCCCCGGAACCGCAGCCGCAAAGGCCCCTTGCAGCGTGCGGCAGATTGTCCAAATTTCCAGGCTGGGGGCCAGTCCAGCCAGTATGCCAAACAGGCCCACGCCCAAAAGCCCGCCACCCACCACGGTTCCTACCGGCAGGCGGATGCGCGGCACCAGGGGCGAGAGCAGCACCAGCAGCAGAAAGGGCAGGCTGATGCCCAGGTGGGTGCTGCCGGGGGCGGTTCCAAAGAGGCGCTCGAGCCCAGGCAGCATGGGCACCACCGCGTACAGCGCCACATAGATAAAAACACCCGAGGGAATCAAGGCCCAGGCCACAGCCAAAGCATAAGCGGGCTGGCCCTGTTCCTGGGCGCGTAACGCCAAAACCCGAATTTACGCCTATTTTTGCAGCGAGGGATCAAAGGCCTGCCTAAAATGGCCCCATGCCGCATTCATCTGAATTGGTGAGATCCTGGCTTCAGCGCTTGTATTGGTACACCAGCTGGTTCGGCGGGGCGGCCCTGGCCTTGAGCCAGCTTTGGGCGGGCTCGGAGACGGCCCAATTGCTGGCAGTGGCCTACCTGGTGATCACTTCCCTGGCCTTTTTGCTGACCCAGCCCTACCCCCAGTGGGCCCCGGTTGCCCACCTGGGTCTGGCCCTGGGGCTGCTGATCTGGGCCTTGCAGCAGCCTGGGGCGCTTGTGCCTGGTTGGAACCAGGAGATGGTGCTTTATACCGGTGCAACCCTGGCTACCCTGGGCCTCTTGGTGCTGGGCATATTCGGTGGGCTGTGGGTGATGCTGGGGGGCCTGGTTTTGCTGGTGGCACTGGTGCCCCATCCCGCAGCAGGGCCGTACTGGGTGGTCTGGCCGCTGTGGGCCCTGGGGGGGCTGGTGGGGGTGGCGGTTTTCCGGGCCATCGGCAGGCTCGAGGCGGCCCAGCAGGAGCTATCCAGGGTAGCCCTGCAGGATCGCCAGACCGGCCTGAGCACCCGCCTGGCGCTCGAGGCCGACTACCAGCGCTACCAGGCCCTGGCCCGCCGCAGCGATCAGCCGCTTTTGTTTTCCTACTGGCTGCTTTCGACCTCGAGCCCAGACGACCAGCTTTTGCAGGAGCTGGCCCAGCTTATGCGAGAGGCGTTGCGCCAGGGCGATGGGCTGTACCGCATAGACGAAGACCATTTTTGCGGCCTGCACATTGGGCTATTGAGCGGGCACGAGCTGACCGAGCGCCTCAGCCAGCGCTTTGCCAGCGCCCGGGTGGTCTGGGTGGCCTGCAACGGCCTGAGCCTGGAGGAAGCCCTGCGCCAGGCCCAGGAATTGCTCTACCGCAGCCCCCGGCGGCCCACGCAGCTCCTTGCGGCAACCCCCAAAGCCTAGGCTGCACCAAGGGGCCGGGGTGCAACCCGGGCATCTTCGGGTAGTCTGAGCGGGATGTGGGTCTTGAAGGTTGCCCTGCCCTTACCCATTGAGCCGATGTCGTACCTGCCCCCCCACGCCGACGGGCGGGAGGCGGTGCTGGGCTACCGGGTGGTGGTGCCCTGGCGGGGTGAGCTGCGGGTGGGGGTGGTGGTGGGGCGTGAAGAGGGTTTGCACAAGAGCTTTGCTTTGCGCGAAGCCCTGGCCTACCTCGACCAGCGGCCCTGGCTGAACCCTTCGGCCATTGGGTTTCTGACGGCGGCAGCCCGCGACAGCTTCTGTACGGTGGGCACCCTGCTACATGACCTGCTGCCCTTCCTCGAGCCCCCCCTGCTGCACCGCGTGCGGCTTCTGCCCGAGGCCGACCCGGCGCTGCTGCCTAAAGGTCTGGAAGCCCTGGCTCAGGGCTGGCAGGAAGCCCAGGGCTTAGACCCCAAGCTGCTGGATTTCTTGCGCGAGGCCGGGGTTTTGCAGGAAGAAGTGGCCGAGCGGCGTACCCTGACCCGGGTTCTGGTGGTGCTGCGCGAGCCTGCGGAAGCCCTGAGCGAGAAGGCCAAAGCGGCTTGGTATGCCCTGCGCGATCTGCGGCAGGCGGAGAGCATGGCGGCGCTGGCTAAAGCTGCGGGGGTGGGGGTGGGGGTGGTCAAGGGCCTGATGGAGAAGGGCTACATCGGGCTGGTGGGGGTAGAGCCTGCCCCCGAGGTGCTGCCGGCGCGCGCGCTCGAGCCGCTGGCGCTGCCACTGGTGCCGCTGCGGCTGCAAGGGGGGCGGCTTTTGGAGCGCCTGCGCGCCCTGGCGGGCCTGGTGCAGACCGGGCCTGCCCTGGTGCTTTTTCCCGAGGTCTCGCTGCTCAAGAAGTGCCAGCCTTTTTTCCCCCAGGCCCTGGTTTTGCACGGCGAGATGAAAGTCGAGGAGCGCCGCCGGGCGTGGGCCCAGGCCAGCCAGCAAGCGGGCCCGTGCAAATGGGTGCTGGCTACCTACCAGGGGCTTTTGCTGCCGCTGGACTTCGAGCGCCTGGTGGTGGTGGAGGAGGCCGCCGAGGCCTACAAGCTACCGGGGGGCTCGAGGGCCTTTGTGCCCCGCCTGGCCCGGCTGCGGGCGCAGGGGCTGGGTGTGCCCATTCACTACTGCTCGAGCGTCAACAGCCTGGAGGTCTGGGACGAGCCAGCCTACCTGCTGCCCCCGCCCAGCCCACGCCTCCACCTGCTCGACCTGCACCGCGAGCGGGGCTGGCCCCTTAGCGGGGCAGCCATTGCGCTGCTGCAGCAGGTGCAGGAGAAAAACCGCCAGGCCGTGGTGCTCTCGGCCAGGCGGGGCTACAGCGCGGTGCTGCGCTGCAAGCAGTGCGAGTGGAAGGCCGTGTGCCCCAACTGTGCCCTGCCGCTGCGCTACCACAAAAGCGGGCGGGCGGGCCTCTTGCAGTGCCACCAGTGTGGCCACCAGGAAAAAGCGCCCGACCTGTGCCCAAGCTGCCAGTCCGACGTCTTCGACCCCAAAGGGCCGGGGGTGGAGTGGCTTCTGGAGGCCCTGGCCCAACACCTCCCCCATCTGCCCCGCTATCGCTACACCGCCGATGCCAAAGACGACCTGCGGCCCCTGCTGGCGGGTGAAGCGGGGGTGCTGGTGGGCACCACCGCTATACTGCGGGGCCCGCTGCTGCCCGAGCTAGCGCTGGTTTTGCTGCCCTATGCCGATGGGTTTGTGCTTCAGTCCGACTTTCGGGCGGCCGAGCGCTACCATCGCCTCCTGTGGCAGCTGGCCGACCTGCACCCGCGTCGCCGCCCCCTGCTGGTTTTGCAGACCTTTGAACCAGGCCACCCGGCCCACCAAGCGCTGCAAGCTGCCGACCCCCAGGGCTTTATGGACAAAGAGCTGGCCCTGCGCCGGGCCCTGGGCTACCCTCCCGCCAGCCGGATGGTGAAGCTCGAGGTGGCCCACCCCAAGGAGCCGGTGGCCCGCGACGCCATCTACCAGCTGGCCCAGGCCCTCAAGGCCAACGCCGAGCCGGGTGAACTCCTGGGCCCGGCCCCGGCCCCGGTAGCCCGCCTGCGGGGCCAGTACGTGTTTCACCTGCTCCTCAAAAGCACCGCGCCGCGCCTGCAGACCCTGATGCAAAACCTGCCACCTGTGCGCGGCGCACGGCTGCGGATTGACCCCGACCCGCAGAGCTTTGTGGGGCTTTTGGAGGACTAGTGATAAGAGATGCCTTTGGTTTGTTCTGGGGCTCCTGCCTGAGGTGCGGGTAGCAACAGCCTGAAAAACGATGATGCCCTAGCCCCTCCGTAACGGAACGATTCAGGCGGGATTCATATGACTTGTCCCCAATGAGCCGACTTCAGGAGGGGGTTATACCAGTTCATCCCAGGGTGTTCCCTTGGACAGGCTCAGGGAATGGCCGCGGTTGCTCAAAGCATCAAGGGGATCCTCCAGCGCGTCTTGGGACGCGCCCGCCCTCAGCCCGAAGCGATGAGGGCGATGGCCGCCAGCGAGAACAGCACCCCCAGGGTCTGGCTCCGGCTCAAATGCTCGCGCAGCAGGCCCCAGGCCAGCAGGGCGGTAAAAGCCGGATAAAGCGAGGAAATTACCGCGGCCACGTCCAGTCGTCCGGCCTGGGCCGCGACCAGAAAGAGCACGTTGCCAAGCGCGTCCAATAGCCCGGCCAGGCCCACCAGACCCAGGTTGGCGCTCAGACCGGCTTCCCGCCGCAAAGGACCCAGCCACCCCACCAGCCCTAGCATCAGGGTGGTGGCCGTTAGCTTGGCGATGGCCGAGGGCCAGAACAGGCCCTCTACCTGGTGAATCAGGGCGAAATAGCCCCCAAAACCCAGGCCTGCCAGAAAGGCGTAGGAAAGCCCCCTCGAGGGGCCGGATCCACCCTCTGGGCGGGCCGCCAGCCAGACGCCCAGCAACCCCACCCCAAAGCCCAGCAGTTGCAGTGGCGCAGGGAAGCCCTCCAGCGCCAGCCCTACCAAAGCCGCCAGCCCAGCCCCCACCACCCCGGCTATCGGAGCGGCCAGGCCCATCTGTCCGGTCTCGAAGGCCCGGTACAAAAACACCAGCCCCACACAGCCCGCCAGCCCCGCTCCCACGCTCCAGGGCACATCCTGGGCTTGAAAGGCCTCCCCACGCAGCGCCGCCAGCATGGTGAACAGCAGCAGCCCGGTGGTGTGAACCAGCAGGGCAATCAGGTAGGGGTTGAGCCTGCGGGAAGCCACACCCCCGCTAAAGTCGCCCGCGCCCCATGAGATAGCCGAAAGCAGAGCGAAGGAAATGGCTAGCAGTTCGGCGCTCATGACAGGCAGCATATACCAAGGCTGGGCAGGCCCCCGCAAATGCGCCTTGTGGTCTTGAGCCGGAGGCTGGCGCCCTTTAGCCTATAGCCAGTGCGTCTGTTGCGGTTGCGGCAAAAAAACTTTCGAAACCTGTCCACCCCGCTTTTTGTGCCGGGGCCGGGCCTGACCACCATCGTGGGCGGCAATGCCCAGGGCAAGACCAACCTGCTCGAGGCCATCGAGCTGGCCCTGGGCGGTGAGCTGCGCAACGGCATGGCCGAGCGCATTGCCTTTGGCCAGAGCGAGGCCTGGCTCCATGCCGAGATCGAGACCCAGTTTGGCAATAGCCGCCTGGAGGTGAAACTGAGCCGCGAAGGCCGCGAGCACCGGCTCAACGAAGCCCCGGCCTCGCTGCGTGAGCTGGCCCAGTTGCCCGGTGCTGTGCTCTTAGGCCCCGACGACCTGGAGCTGGTGCTGGGCCCCCCGGAGGAACGCCGCCGCTTTTTGGATCTGCTGCTTGCGCGCTTTTCGGCCCGCTACCGTGTGATGCTGGGCCAGTACAGCCGGGCCTTGCAACAGCGCAATGCTGTTTTGAAAAGCAGCTTTCGCCCTGGGGCTAGGGGACGTGGGGGGGAGGGTGCGGCACGGGCAGAGGCCCCTGTGCTCGAGGGCAAACAAGGCGGTATCCGGGCCGCCATAGGCATCTGGAACCACGAACTGGTCAAGTATGGCAGCGAGATTCTAAGCCTGCGCCGCCGAATGCTGTCAAAGCTCAACCCCCTGGCCCGCGAAGCCTACCGCGAACTTGCGCCGGGCGAGCTAAAGCTGGAACTGTCCGAGACCACCGACCCCGAGCGCTTCTTGCAGGCCCTGGAAGACAACCTGCCCGAAGACCTCCAGCGTGGCGCAACCAGTGTAGGGCCCCACCGCGACGACCTCACCATCCTGCTCTCGGGCCACGAGGCAGCACGTTATGGTAGCCGGGGCGAGTGCCGTAGCATAGCGTTGGCGCTTCGCCTGGCCGAACATCGGCTGCTCTGGCAGCACTACCAGGAGGCCCCGCTTTTGCTGGTAGACGAGTGGAACAGCGAGCTGGATGCGCGCCGTCGGGGGGCCTTGCTGGCCTACGCCCAGAGCCTGCCGCAGGCCATTCTGGCGGGGCTGGAAACCCCAGGCGCAGGGGCTGTGATCGAGATCGAAGCCGGGGTCTGGAGCCAGTAATGCCACAGGAAACCCCAAACACCCATTCGCTACAGGAAGCCCGGCGCGGGCTGGCCTGGGCCTTGCTGCTGGGGCTGGCCATTCTGGCTGTCATGGTGGCGCTGTTTATGGGCTTTGTCTTGCTGCGGCTGCTGCCTTATGCCGGCTTATTGGCGACCTCGAGCGAACCCCTTAGTCTGCCTTCGGGAGAGCGGATACACTCCTCCTGGTTTCGACTGACTGCTTCTGCTTTTGTTGTTGCGCTGGGGCTGGCTGTGGCCTCGGTGTGGGGTTTGCTCTGGTTGCGCCGGGCCTGGGCCAGGACTAAAGCTGAAGCCCCACTCCCCAAAAAGACGGCCTCGAGCCCAGGAAAAAAACCCAGAAAGAAGCGCAAACCCTGAAAGCGCGTCCAACCCGCAAAACCCCCACAGGATGTCAAGAAATACCCTTGATTAGGTTTTGGGGCCACGCCTGAAGCGCGGGTAGCGACAGCCCGGAAAACCGTGGTGCTCCAACAGTCCCTAACAAAACGATTCAGGCGGGGTTCATATCAGCAAACGAAGGCCACCCAGCAAGGCCAGGGCCAGGGCCATCCACTCGAAGGTGCTCTGCTGGATATAGTTCAGAAGCCGACGGCCCGCCACTGCGCCCAGCACCACCGCGGGCACCAGCCACAGGTTGAAGGCGAGTGATTCCCAGGTAATCAGGCCCAGTCCTGCCGCAAAGGGCACCTTGAACAGATTGACCACCAGGAAGTACCAGGCGATGCTCCCCACCACCTCGAGCTTCCCCATCCGCATGGCCAACATGTAGATGAGCACAAAAGGCCCGGCGGCATTGGCCACCATGGTGGTAAAACCAGCAGCCACGCCCATGCTGGGGGCAAAGGCGGGGTGCATTGATATGTTCACATCGCTCAGATTGCGGGCCTTGCGGTAAAGCTGATACAGGGTCATGGTTGCCACAATGGCCCCAATCACCCGCTGCACCTGCGTATCGTTGCTGAAGCAGAGCATGGCCGTACCCAGGCCAACCCCCAGCGCGGTCCAGGGAAGAATACGCAAAAGCTCCAGCCAGCGCACGTTTTTGTGCAGCATGCTTACAGCCAGAAAATCAGCGCAGATCAGCACCGGCAGCAGAGCACCGGTAGCCTCACGGGCCGGCATGATGCTGGCAAACAAGACCACCGCGATGGTTACCCCGCCAGACAACCCAGTTTTAGAAGCGCCCACCAGCCAGGCAGCCAGCAGGGCCAGGGCCCAGGATTGGGGGCTGAGCTCCATGCTGCTACCATACCCCAGCCCAGCCCAATTGGTGGGCCAGATGGTAGCCAAAGCCAGCTTTTTTGCCTAGCCTGTAGGGGGATGTCCAGGGCCAGACCATCTGCCGAGATTGTCGCCAAAATTTTGCGCCAAAAAGGGCTTAGCGCCGGGATTCGGCGGGGCCGGGCGCTGGTGCTGTGGCCCGAGATCGCGGGGCCAGCCCTGAGCGAGCTCACCGAGGCCGAGCGCCTGGAGGACGGGGTGTTGCTGGTCCGCGTGGCCGACTCGGTGGTGGCCCACCAGCTTACCTATCTGCGGGAGGAATTCATCCGGCGCTACCAGGAAAAGCAGCCGGGCCTGGTGCGGGAGCTGCGGTTTGTGGTGGGGGCCGAGAAAAAAGCCAGGCCCAAAAGCAAGCCTGCCGTGCTGCCCAAGCTGAACCCCGAGGAGGAGTCCCGGCTGCAAAAGCTGGCCCAGCGCTCCCCCCAGGATCTTCAGGAGGTGATTCTACGGGCCGGAAGGGCGGTGCTGCAAAGACAAAAAGAAAACCCCCACCCGCCCTGCCCCATTTGTGGCGGGCCCAGCCGGGAGCACCCCTGCAAACCCTGCCAGACCCTCCTGGCAGCACCCGCTGTGCAACGTGAGGCGGGACGCCTGATCCGCTTTCCGCTCAAGACACGCCTCGAGGGCGAGCCCCTGCAGGCCGCCCGCTACCTGGCCCAACAAAAGCTCGAGGCCCAGCTACGTGACCTGCTGCCCCAGGTTATCCAGCAGCCCGAACTAATGCCCATCCTGCAAGATACCGCGCGGCGCTACCTGCAACTTCGCACGGGCGAAAAAGAGGTTCGGGCCTACCGTCACCTGCTACCCGAGTCGCTGGGCTCGTTGCTCAAAGAGGTATGATTGGGGTGTCCGCGTTATAGCGCCAGGGATTCATATCAGGCGCACCGGGCCCATCTGCGGCAACCTTACGGAGGAGAGATGACAACCGAAACCAAATCCAAAAGCGTTGGGGGCGATAGCAAAATGAAGGCCGGGCTGATCTGGTTCAATGGGCAGATGGTGCCCCAGGAAGAGGCTAAAGTCTCGGTGCTGACCCATGCCCTGCACTATGGCACCAGCATTTTTGAAGGCATCCGGGCCTACGAGACCCCAGAAGGCCCCGCCATCTTCCGCTTGCAAGAGCACACCGAGCGCTTTTTTCACAGCGCCAAGGTCATGATGTTCGAAATGCCCTTTAGCCCCGAGCAGATTAACCAGGCCATACAGGAGGTTATCCGGGTCAATGGCTACAAAAGCTGCTACATCCGCCCGCTGGCCTGGATGGGGGCCAACACCCTGGGGGTGAATCCCCTGCCCAACAACCCTGCCGAGGTGATGATTGCCGCCTGGGAGTGGGGCACCTACCTGGGCGACGAGGCGGTGCGCAAGGGCGCCCGGCTCATCACCTCCTCCTGGGCCCGCTTCCCGGCCAATGTGATGCCCGGCAAGGCCAAGGTGGGGGGCAACTACGTCAACAGCGCCCTGGCCCGCGTGGAGGCCCAGCAGGCTGGGGCCGATGAGGCCCTGCTGCTCGACAAGGAAGGCTTTGTGGCGGAGGGATCGGGCGAAAACATTTTCTTCTTTCGGGGTGGCGTGCTGTACGCAGTCGAACACTCGGTCAACCTAATGGGCATAACCCGCGACTCGGTCATCACCATTGCCCGCGACCTGGGCTATGAGGTACGCGAGGTGCGGGCCACCCGCGACCAGCTCTATATGGCCGACGAGATGTTTATGGTAGGTACCGCTGCCGAGGTTACACCCATCTCGTACCTCGATCACCGGGCCATCGGTACCGGCAGGGCTGGCGAACACACCATGAAGCTCAGAGCCGCTTATATGGATGTGGTGCACGGTAAAAACCCCAAATACAAAGCCTGGTTGACCTACGTCAAATAGGGTTTACAAGCCTGCACTTATTGCTATAGGGAACGGCTCGAGTTCGTCGGCGCACCGACTGAATCGGGGGCTTGCCAGGCCGCCCAGGATGTACACTGATGTACACTGTTGACCGGTGAAACCACTCTCGCTGTTGTTTCTGACGCTGTTTAACAGCATTTTAGGCTTATCGGTTTTGTTTCCCATTCTGGGGCCGCTTGCGCGCGAGCTGGGCTTGAGCGAGGTACAGGTCGGGCTGTTTTCTACCGGCTATGCCCTGATGCAGTTCCTCCTGGCCTCCTACTGGGGGCGCCGGAGTGAGGTGATGGGGCGCAAGCCCATCCTGCTGGTGGGCATTTTGGGCTTCGCCTCGAGCTTCTTCTTGTTTGCCCTGTTCGCCTGGTTGGGCTACCAGCAGGTGCTTTCGAGCTGGGGGCTGTTTGCTTTCCTGCTGCTTTCCAGGCTCTTAGGCGGGGCTTTTTCCTCGGCTACCCTACCCACTGCCCAGGCCTATCTGGCCGACATCACCCCACGTGAGCAGCGCACCCAGAGCTTTGCTGTGCTGGGGGCTGCGTTTGGCCTTGGTGTGATTTTTGGTCCGGCGATTGGGGCTGGTCTGGCGCACTTTGGCCTATTGGCGCCGGTGGTTTTTTCAGCCAGCCTGGCTCTGCTCAATGCGCTGTTTGTGTGGCGGGTCTTGCCTGAGTCACGCAAGCCCATGGACCGCCCCCCAACCCCCCCCAGGCTGGCCTGGACCGATCCCCGTATTCTGCCCTTGCTGCTCATTGGTCTGAGCATCAACCTGGCCTCCATCGCCATGGAGCAGACCGTGGCCTTTTTGTACCAGGACCGCCTGGGGCTAAGCCCCGCCCAGACTGCCCAGACCGTAGGCTTAGCCCTGGTGATTTTTGGCGTGGTGGGGGTGCTGGTGCAGGGTTTCTGGGTGCGGCTGGTCAGGTGGCCGCCCAGGGCCTTGCTGGGCTTGGGTTTGCCCCTGCTGCTGCTGGGCTACCTGGGCCTGGTGTTTGCCTCTAATTTTGTCTGGCTCACGGCCTCGCTGGTGCTGCTGGGGCTGGGCTCCATGACCAGCCCGGGTTTAACTGCGGCCCAGTCGCTGGCGGTTTCCGACGACGAACAGGGTGTGGTGGCGGGCCTGTCCAGTGCCGCGCAGGCCCTGGGGCGCATGCTGGGGCCGGTGCTGGGTACCTCTTTATACGGGCTTTCCCCGGCTTATCCCTATGTGTTTTCAGCAACGCTGATTGGCCTGGCGATTTTATTCTTCCTGGCCAAACCTCAACTGGCCAGCCCGCGTTAGTACCTTTACCCTGCGGGTAACCCTGCTTCTTCCAGCAACCGCTTCAACATTTCCAGGTTCACCAGGGCATGGCCTTTGGTGGTGTTGTTGAAGATGAACCAGGCTTGGGTCAGGGGGTGGTGCTCGAGCGCTGCCTGCAAGGCCTGCACCCAGTAGCGCAGCTCGGCTTCGCTGTAGCGGTAGTCGTGCCGCTCAGCCTGGTTCTTGCCCTCATACCAAGTTGCCTTATTGCGCCCCGATAACCGGATGTAGGCCGTTTCGCAGGTGATGTGCAGCTCATTTTTGGGCAGGCCGGGTAGGGGAGGGTAGTCGGTACTGACCCAGATCAGGCCGGCCTTGCCAAACGCTTCGCGCACCTCCTCCTGATCCCAGGAGGCATGGCGAAACTCCACCGCCAGCCCGCCGGGGGCCAGGCTTTGGTCGGCGAAGCGCTGGGCCAGCTCGGCAAGGTACTTGCGGTTTTCCGGGGTGCGGTGGAAGCTCTGCGGGAACTGGGCCAGAAAAGGCCCCAGTACCCCCGCCTCCCGCAGGGGGGCCACCGACTCAAAAAGCCGCTGGTAATCGTCGTGGCTGGCATTGCGCTGGTGGGTCATGCTCTGGTGAATCTTGATGGCCCACTGCACCTGCCCCTGGCTGCGCCTGAGCATTCCAGCAAAGGCTTTGCGGCCAGGGATGTTATAGAAGGAAGAGTTTAGCTCTACAGCGTTATAGTGCCGGGCGTAAATGGATAGCCACTCCTCCTTTTTGGCCTCGGGGGGGTACAGCAGGCCCACCCAGTCCTCGTTGGAGTAGCCGCCGGTACCCAGGTAGATTTCCACACTTTCCATTGTGGCACAAGCCCAATTGGCCGAACAAAAACGCGCCACCCGAAGGCAGCGCGTTGGCAATAGGGGAAGAGCTACTCGACCGTGACGCTCTTGGCCAGGTTGCGGGGTTGATCCACGTCGCGGCCCAGACACACCGCGGTCTCGTAGGCCAGCAGCTGCAGGGGCACCACGCTCACCACCGGGGCCAGCAGGTGGTGCACCTTGGGCACATAGATCACCTCCTGGGCAAACTTCTGCACCTCGGTGTCGCCTTCGGTGGCTACGGCAATCACCCGACCGCCCCGGGCCCGCACTTCCTGGATGTTGGAGACGGTTTTTTCGTAGAAGGGGCTTTGCGTGGCGAGCACCACCACCGGCAGGCGTTCGTCAATCAGGGCGATGGGGCCGTGCTTCATCTCGCCGGCGGGGTAGGCTTCGGCGTGGATGTAGCTAATTTCCTTGAGCTTGAGGGCCCCCTCGTAGGCGGTAGGGGCCTGGATATGCCGCCCCAGGAACAGGTAGTCCTGGGCCTGGTGGTACTTCTCGGCAATGTGGGCCACGTGGGGGCGCTGCTCGAGCGCCTCTTCTACCAGCCGGGGCAGTTTGCGCATCTCGCGCAAAATCTCCCGGGCTCCGCTTTCGTCCAGGGTGCCCTTGGCCCGGCCCATCCAGACTGCCACCATCGCCATAGCGGCCAGCATGGCAATATAGGCCTTGGTCGAGGCCACCCCAATCTCGGGCCCGGCGTGGATATAGAGGGTGTCGTCTACCTCGCGGGTAATGCTGCTGCCCTTGGCGTTAATCACCCCCAGGGTACCAGCACCTTTACGCTTGGCCTCGCGGATGGCCTCGAGGGTGTCGATGGTCTCGCCCGACTGACTGATGCAGATGGCCAGGGTTTTGTCGTCCACCACCGGGTCGCGGTAGCGGTACTCGGAGGCCACATCAATTTCCACCGGCACGCGGGCCAAGGCTTCCAGCAGGTACTTGCCTACCCAGGCCGCATAGTAGGCCGTGCCACAGGCCACGATGTGCACCTTGTCGTAGCGGGTCGGTTCCAGCTTGAGGCCCAGCTCCACCCCTGCCTCCTCCTCGTGCAGGCGGCCCCCCAGGGTGTTTTCCAGCACCCGGGGCTGCTCGTAGATTTCCTTAAGCATGTAGTGGGGGTGCCCACCCTTTTCGGCGGCCTCGAGGCTCCAGTCCACCGTTACCACTTCCCGCTCTACCGGGTTGCCGGCCAGGTCGGTGACCTGTACCCCCTCACGGCGTACCACCGCCATATCGCCGTCGTGTAGGAAAATAACCCGGCGGGTGTAGGGCAGGAGGGCCGGCACGTCCGAGGCCACGAAGTTCTCCCCCTCACCCAGCCCGATCACCAGCGGGCTTACGGTGCGGGCCACCACAATCTCCTCGTGGTTCTGGTGGGCCACCACCAGGGCGTAAGCGCCGTAGGCCTCGGCCAGGGCCAGCCGCACGGCCTCAACCAGATCGCCCCGGTATTTCTCCTCAATCAGGTGGGCCAGCACCTCCGAGTCGGTCTCGGAGGTGAAGGTATGGCCCCTGGCAATCAGGCCTTCCTTGAGGGGCAGATAATTTTCGATGATGCCGTTGTGGATGACCACAATCTCGCCCTTCTCGGTAGCGTGAGGGTGGGCGTTGGGGTCGGTGGGGGCTCCGTGGGTAGCCCAGCGGGTGTGTCCCACACCAAAATGACCGCTCAGGCGATGCTCTTTCAGGTTGTCGGCCAGCACCTGAAGCTTGCCGGCCTTTTTGACCACCTCGAGGTGCCCGTTTACCTTAACCGCAATACCCGCCGAGTCGTAGCCACGGTACTCCAGGCGCTTTAGCCCGTCCAGAATTACATCCGATGCATTTCGAAAACCCACATATCCCACGATTCCACACATCTTTGCAACCTCACTCTCCAGTTCAAACCATAGCCCATTTGCGGGCCGACCCACCGCCATTTGCCCCAAGCTGGGGCCAAATACCCCAGGGGCGACCCGGCAGCGGCTCACGTTTTGCCGATTGGCTTCTATCATTCCCTTTGAACCCTGCCCTTTGGTTGTCCGGCGCTCACGCGACCGGTTTTCCCGCAGGGCTTTTCTGGCCCCGATCTGTGGGAGCCAGCGGAGAGGGGGAGGTTCACACCCTGGCGGCATCCGCGGAATAGCTCGATCTTTCGCAGCTTGCTGCTTATCTCTGTAGAGACCGCCACCTCGTAAGGTCGGGGATGGCCTTCTCAGGTACCTTCTTCCCGACCCCCTGCGCTCCTCGCTTTGTACCCAAACCTCCTTTCTGGGTCTTAATAAACCCTTGCTTATTGTACGGTTTTTTCGTCTGAGTGCTTGGGGTGCATCTCTAAAAATCCGTATGCCAGAATAAGGCATGAAAGACTGGAAAACGAAAGCACGCCAAGCCTTTGAGCGGTACATGGAAGACCTGGAACTAAGCCTGGAAGCGGGGAGTGGACTGGCGGAGATCGAACGGGCCATGCTGCGACATAACCCGGAACTCCTCAGGACGCTGATGCAAGGCCTGGTGGAAGAGACCCAGGCGCCTTCCCCCCCTGGAGCTACCGAAGGGGTGGAGGAGGGTGGGACAACGCACCAGCCAGGTACGC
>NZ_JHVI01000038.1 GCF_000620065.1 Meiothermus cerbereus DSM 11376
TCCAAGAGTTCGGGGTCGTCCACCATGTCGATCTTGTTCAGGAAGACGATGATGTAAGGCACCCCCACCTGACGCGAGAGCAGGATGTGTTCGCGGGTCTGGGGCATGGGGCCGTCGGTTCCCGAGACCACCAGGATGGCCCCGTCCATCTGGGCCGCACCGGTGATCATGTTCTTGACGTAGTCGGCGTGGCCGGGGCAGTCCACGTGGGAGTAGTGCCGATTGGCGGTCTCGTACTCCACGTGGGCAGTGTTGATGGTAATCCCACGGGCCTTCTCCTCAGGCGCCTTGTCGATCTGGTCGTAGGCCTGTACCTCTACGTTGGGGTTGGCCGCCGCTGCCACAAAGGTGATCGCCGCCGTGAGGGTGGTCTTCCCGTGGTCTACGTGGCCGATGGTGCCCACGTTCACGTGGGGTTTGGTGCGCTCAAATACGCCTTTCGCCATAACAGTTTCACTCCTTCTAAAGTTATCGGTGAAGGGTCGGGGGTCATGTAAAACCCCGACCCCGGTTGGTTATTGCCCCTTGATCAGCTTTTGAGCGATGTTTTGAGGCACTTGCTCGTAGTGGTCGAAGAACATCGAGAACTGGGCCCGGCCCTGGCTCATCGAACGCATGTCGTTGGCGTAGCCGAACATCTCGGCCAGGGGAACAAAGGCCCGCACCAGCCGGGCGTTGCCCCGCTCCTCCATGCCTTGAATCTGGCCGCGGCGGGAGTTCAGGTCGCCGATGATGGAGCCCAGGAATTCTTCGGGGGTGATGACCTCGACCCGCATGATGGGCTCGAGGATGGCCGCACCACCCTTCTCGATAGCTTCTTTGATGGCCATCGAGCCGGCAATCTTGAAGGCCATTTCGGAGGAGTCTACCTCGTGGTAGCTGCCATCATAGAGGGTGACCTTGAGGTCCACGATAGGGAAGCCGGTGAGGGGGCCGGACTGCATGGCCTCCTCGATGCCTTTTTGTACCGCCGGAATGTATTCGCGCGGGATCACACCCCCCACAATGGCGTTGACGAACTCAAAGCCCGAACCACGGCCGAGGGGTTCGGCCTTGATCTTGACGTGGCCGTACTGCCCACGCCCACCGGACTGGCGCACGAACTTGCCTTCGACATCCACCGGGCGGGTAATGGTCTCGCGGTAGGCCACCTGGGGTTTGCCCACGTTGGCATCCACCTTGAACTCGCGCTTGAGGCGATCCACGATGATTTCCAGGTGCAGCTCACCCATGCCCGAGATGATGGTCTGCCCGGTCTCGGGGTCGGTGGATACGCGGAAGGTGGGGTCTTCTTCACCCAGACGGGCAAGGGCCACGCCGAGTTTGTCCTGATCGGCCTTGGTTTTGGGCTCGATGGCCAGGTCAATTACCGGCTCGGGAATCTCGATGGACTCGAGGATAATCGGCTGGTCGCCATCACCCACCAGGGAGTCGCCCGTGATGGTCTCTTTGAGGCCCACCACTGCGCCCAGCTCGCCCGCACGCAGCTCTTCCACCTCTTCACGGTGGTTGGCGTGCATCTGCAGCAAACGAGCCACGCGCTCTTTTTTGCCCTTGGTGGTGTTCTGCACGTAGGAACCCGACTTGAGGGTACCGGAGTAAACCCGCACGAAGGTCAGACGGCCCACATAGGGGTCGGCCATAATCTTGAAGGCCAGGGCAGCCAGGGGGCCATTGGGATCGGCAGGGCGCTCGACGTCCTCGCCATTCTCGGTCTTGCCTCTAACAGGGGGAATGTCCAGCGGCGAGGGCAGGTAGTCCACCACCCCATCCAGGAGCAGCTGAACCCCTTTGTTCTTGAGGGCTGAGCCCAGGAAAACCGGGAAAATCTCGATGGCGATGGTGCCCTTGCGGATGGCCCGGATGAGTTCCTCTTCGGTGGGCTTCTCGCCCTCCAGGAACTTCATCATGATGTTTTCGTCGTAGTCGGCCGCGGCTTCCACCAGCTTCTCGTAGTACTCAGCAGCCTGGGCCTTCATATCCTCGGGGATCTCAACCTCTTTAATGTCAGTACCGAGGTCGTTACCGTAGATGTAGGCCTTCTGGCGCAGCACGTCAATGATGCCCTTGAAGGTATCCTCGCGGCCAATGGGCAGTTGCATCAGCACCGGCTTGGCCCCCAGACGCTCCTTCATGGTGTTGACCACCAACCAGATATCGGCCCCGGTCTTGTCCATCTTGTTGGCGAAGGCAATGCGGGGAACCCGGTACTTGTCGGCCTGGCGCCACACGGTCTCGGACTGGGGTTCCACACCCTGCGAAGCATCAAATACCGCCACAGCACCATCCAGCACCCGCATGGAACGCTCGACCTCGATGGTGAAGTCCACGTGGCCGGGGGTGTCGATGATGTTGATGCGGTGCTCAATGCCGGTACCACTGTGCTTCCAGTTGGCGGTGGTCACGGCGGCGGTAATGGTAATGCCCCGCTCTCGCTCCTGCTCCATCCAGTCCATGGTGGCCGCACCTTCGTGCACCTCACCAATTTTGTGAATGCGACCGGTGTAGTAGAGGATGCGCTCGGTGGTGGTGGTCTTACCGGCGTCGATGTGGGCCGCAATCCCGATGTTGCGGAAGAGTTTTAGGTCGAAACCAGTCTTAACGGACATACTTACCACCGGTAGTGGGCGTAGGCTCGGTTGGCTTCGGCCATACGCTCAACATCTTCTTTCTTTTTGACCGCCCCACCCTTGCCCTCGGCGGCTTCCAGCAGTTCGGCAGCCAGGCGCTGGTGGGCTTCACGCTCACCCCGGCTGTTGAAGGCGTTGACAATCCAGCGAATGGCCAGGGTTTGCTGGCGGCGGGGGGATACCTCGACGGGAACCTGGTAGTTGGCCCCACCCACCCGACGGCTGCGTACCTCCACACGGGGGCGCACGTTGTCCAGCGCCGCCTTAAAGACCTTGAGGGGCTCCTGCCCGCTCTTCTCCTGGATAATCTCGCAGGCTTCTTTGAAAATCCGGGCAGCCAGGTTCTTCTTGCCGTCGCGCATCATCCGGTTGATGAGCGCGGTGACCACCACATCGCCGTAGAGGTGGTCGGGCTCGAGTTGGCGAATTTCAGCTTGTCTTCTCCGCGACATACTCTGACCTCACTCGTGCCGCCGCATGCGGCGGCATGTGAAAAGTTACTTCTTACCCTTGGCTGCCGCACCCTTGGCATCGGCTTTGGGGCGCTTGGTGCCATATTTGGAGCGGCTCTTCTTGCGGTCTTTCACACCCTGGGTGTCGTAGATACCGCGCACAATGTGGTAGCGCACACCCGGCAGGTCCTTCACACGGCCCCCACGGATCAGCACCACCGAGTGCTCTTGCAGGTTGTGACCTTCACCGGGGATGTAGGCGGTGACTTCGTACTGGCTCGAGAGCCGCACCTTGGCCACTTTACGCAGCGCCGAGTTGGGCTTCTTGGGGGTGACGGTACGCACCACGGTGCAGACGCCTTTGCGGAAGGGGCTTCCTTTGAGGGCAGGCACCTTGCTCTTTTTGACCACCGGCGTACGGCCCTTACGGAGGAGTTGGTTGATGGTTGGCAGTGTAATCACATCCTTTCGTCTGACTCGAGTTCTCTCAAAACTGAAACCCCACACGGAGGTCTGCGTTCTTGCGCTGCGCTCGGTGCGGGGTTCCCGTCGAGAAGCGAACCAGGCCAGCAGCCTAAGTTTCGCCCCTGGATTCTCAAGAATCGCTGTGCGCGACGGCATTCCCGTGAGCGCAACCGATGTTACCTCAAAGCCGGGGCTGGCCTGAGGCGACGCAACCCTAGAAGTATATACGGCTACCAGGAGTTAATCAAGGGGGAAAATAAGGCCAGAGAGCAGAGCCAAAGAGGCTACGGGCCGCTCACTCGGGCCAGTATGAACTCTGACGGCATGGTGATATCGGTTCGTTTTTTGCCGGGGCCACTGCATCCGGTCGGTTTTGACCTGCATTATGGCAGCCTCCACATGCGTGGCCGTACCAACCGCTGTGAGCGCCCCTCCTACCGATACCTGGCGATACCTGGGCCGATGCGGAGATTTGTTTTGCCAAAGCAGCCTACCGCAGCAACCAGCGCACATCCTGCACCACCCGCTCGGTTTCGGCAGCTTTGCCGCTGCCGTAAATCAGGCGCAGCTGTCCCTTGGGGTCGAGGGCGAAGACGGTGGCGGTGTGGTCTACGTTGTACTCGGTGGGCGACTTGATCTGGGATTTCTGATAAAACACCCCATACCGCTTGGCCACCTCGGCAATCTGTTCGGGGGTGCCGGTTAGGCCGATAAAGCTGGGGCTAAAGAAGGTTACATAGTCCCGCAGCTTTTCCAGGTTGTCCCGTTCGGGGTCTACCGAGATCAGCAAAACCTGTACCCGCGCTTGCTCGGCAGGGGTCAGGGCCTTATAGACCTTGCTGAGCTCGAGCAGGGTGGTGGGGCATACATCCGGGCAGTTCACGAAGCCAAAGAAGATCAGGACCACCTTGCCCCGAAAGTCGGAAAGGCTTTTGCTCGAGCCGTCGTGGGCGGTAAGGGTGAATTGGTTGGCTTCGGCGGGCCGAACATTCAGCAGCCGGGTGCCATAGGGCTGGTAGGTGTCTTTAGAGAGCAGAAACGCCACCACCGCTAGCAGCAAGGGCAGACCGGCTATCAAGGCAATCCAAATCGCTCGACGTGGCATCTTTTTACGCTCCTGTACTGATGGGGCTTGTTGAAGGCCAACAAACCCTCTGCAAACCTTGGTTAACCGTAGACAATCCAACCCCAGGCAAATGTCCCTCAGCAGACAGTTTGCTCGAGCTGCCAATGCCCTGCTCGAGGTGCCAGCAGCCCAGCCTGACCATTCTGGCCCGACCCCCCAAGGCAAGCCACTTTACATTAGCCCAGTGCTTTTACAGCAAGATGAAGGTGGACATGGACGGTCGCGCAGTCGCTTTTTCTAACCCCCAGGTACGCTGGGCCGGGGCTTTGCTGATGGCACCCTTCTTTTTGCAACTGCTGGGTCTGGGCAACTCTGCGCTGGGGGGCGGGTTGTGTGGTGAGCTGTTCGGCAACGAAACCCCGTTGGGGCTTCAGGGCGCGGGGTTCTGGTATGCGGTGCTGTTTATGATGCTGCTGGGATTTCAGCTCATGTACGGGGGTTTTTTGCTGTTGGCGCGTTTGCTCGAGATACCCGCTAGCATGGAGCGGGGCGCCTACACCGGAGGACTATGGTTGGTCGGGCTGATGACCTTGTTGTTTGTGCTGACCCGCACCACCGGTCTGCCCTACCCCAGCCCCCAGGGCCTGGCCTTGGGGGATACCGCCCCGGTGGACTTGCTGAGCCTTATGCTGATGGGCTCTACGTGGGCAGCCGGCCTCCTGCTTTGGCGTTTGCTCAAAAAGGCATAATCTCCTTTTCAAAACCCGCTAGGCTATAAGGCATGGAGCGTTTATTGCAGGTCATGCGCCGCTTGCGGGGCCCCGACGGTTGTCCGTGGGACAAAGAACAAACCCACCAGAGCCTGCGGCCTTACTTGCTCGAGGAGGCCGCCGAAGCCGTGGACGCCATCGGCAAAGGCAACCCCGACGAACTGGCCGAGGAGCTAGGGGATGTGTTGTTGCAGGTGGCCTTTCACTCGGTGATTGCCGAGCAGGAGGGCACTTTTACGTATTCCCAGGTGGAGCAGCACATTGTGGATAAGCTGATAAGACGCCACCCACACGTATTCGGCAACGTGCAGGCCGACACCCCCGAGGCCGTTACCGCCAACTGGAAGGCCATCAAAGCCCGCGAGGGCAAAACCGCCCAGTCGGTATGCGACCAGGTGCCGCGCAGCCTGGGCGCCCTGGCCCGGGCCAACGAAATCCAGAAAAAGCTGGGAACCCCCTTCTCGGGCAAGGACAGCCTTATCCAGGCTATTGAACAGGGCAACCTGGCCGAGGCGCTGTGGCTGATGGTGGCCTGGTGCCGCCAGGAAAAGGTAAACCCGGAGGTTTTGTTGCGCGAACGCTGCGAGCAAAGCTGCGCGTAAAGCGGTCATGGGCCACAGAAAGGAGTCCAAGATAGCTTCACAATGGTGGTTGTGAGGCTTCAGGCATCACACCGGCCGCTATGTAGCCAGCATTCGCAACAGCAAAAGTCGCATGAAATCGAACGTTCTCAAAGCCATCGTTTCCCGTCCCCCTCAGCAACTGCCGCTACCAGAGGGTTTTGTGGATGCAGCCGTTCTGCTTCCGGTGTGGGAAGGTCGGCTTTTGTTTACTGTTCGCAGCGCCCACCTGCCGCACCATGCAGCGCAAATCAGCTTCCCCGGGGGCCGCTTTGACGATGGCGAAAGCGCAGAGGAGGCCGCTTTACGCGAGGCTTCAGAAGAAGTGGGGCTAAAGCCCGAGCAGGTGGAGATACTGGGGCACCTGAACCCTACCCTCTCGCCTTTTGGCTACCGAGTATTCCCCCTGCTGGGCCGGATTACCCAGGAGCCCCGTCTTACCCCCAACCCCGAGGAAGTGGACGCGCTGCTCTGGGTGCCCATTGAGGAATTGCTAACCGCACCCGCCTATGCCGAAGAACGCACCCCACCCCCAGGCAACCGCTTTCCCAGCGGCCTGGGCGGGGAGTTTTCCGAAATAGAGGGCCGACTGAGCCGCAAGGTCTGGCACTATCCCTGGCGGGGCTACGATATCTGGGGTGTGACCGGGAATATTGTGCATGATTTCCTCGAGCGCCTGCGACAGGTTCGCCTCTAATCTGCGGCGACGGAGCCAGGCTCAAACACTGGGCGAGCTTGTCGGGAAAGCTGGTCGTAGAGGGCTAAAAACCGCTCCTTGGCACGCTGCCCCAGGAAGCCCGGGGGGGTGAGCTCGGGCGGCAGTCCGGGGTCGAGGAAGAGGTTCTTGCGGGCCTGGTGCACCATGTGGGTCAGCCGCACAAAGGCTTCCTCGGGGTTTTGGGGTCGCTCCTGCTTTTGTGCCAGAAAAGCGCGGTAGCGGGCCTGGGCGGCTTTGAGGTTGAAGGATTTTTCGATCAGCTCGAGGGGGGGCGTACTGGAAAAGCGCTCGGCCTGGAAAAGCTCGACGTAGCTTTGCAGGCCGTAAAAGCCCACCAGGTCGCGGGCGGCCTCGAGCGAGGCATTGGGGCTGACCCAGACCCCGGGCGCCGGCGTCCCGAAGCCCAGCAGAATCAGCTCGTTGCGGAAGCGGTCGCGCACGGTGCGTTTGGCTTCCGGTACGGCATAAACCAGAATGCGCCACTTTCCATCCCAGGCCGTACCATAGGTGTAAAGCCGCTCCCGCACCTGCTCGACCTGCCAGGCCACCCGCGGCGAAAGCCGGTAGTAGGCCCGTCGCCCATCCTTCTCTGGGAGAATCCAGCCGCGCTTGACGCTGCGCGAAACCGCGGCCCGCACAGCCGGCTCGCTGAATTGGAGCAGCTCCATCCAGCGAATCAGGTCCCCCACCCAGGCCCGGTTTTCTGGGTAGAGGTATTCCATGTAGAGCGTAAACAAATAAGAACGCGCCCGCATCGAAGCTCAGTATAATACGGATTTTTGCACTGCCAGCCAAAAAGCGTTTCGTTTGGTGGGTATGTCGAGCAGCTTCAATCTGTAGCCAAGGCTTTGGCCCCCCGATCCAAGCGGAACCACTGCCCACCCCGGTAACGCCACAAGAACATGGCGATACGCAGGATTTCCTCGCCCAAGAGCCGTCCCAGGAAAATTCCCCACAAACCCAGGCCCAGCGGAAAAGCCAGCAGCCAGGCCAAGGGCAAGCCCAGCAAAAAAACCGTAGCAAAATCGGAGAACAGCAAAAAGCGGGTGTCGCCACCGCTGGCCAGGATGCCAAAAAAGATGAAGTTGGAAACCTTGATGGGTTGAAACAGGGCGTTCAACAGCACCGCCCAAAAAGCCCACTGCTGGACTTGAGGCGTGGTGTTGGGATAGAGCAAGGACAGCAGGAAAGCAAAGAGGGCAAAGGCCAGCCCAAAGATGGCCGCCGAGATTAGACCCATGCGCCAGATCAGCCGCGAGACCCCCCAAACACCTGAGGAATCGGCCCGCCCAATGGCCTGTGCCACCAGCACCGTGGCCGCATAGTGCAGGCCCGCCGAGGCGGTGATGAAGACCATCTCGAGGTTGCTCACAATCTGGAACACCGCCAGCTCCTGCGTACCCAGGCGCTCGAACAGCAGCGCAAACAAAAACACCCCACCGCTGAATACCATCTCGGTGATGAACAGCGGTAGCACCAGCGGCACGGCCTGGGCCAGCAAAGGCCGGACTTGAGCCAGGCCAGGCCAGGCCCAGCGCAACCCCCAGCGGCTTGCAAACAGCAGCCCCAGCAGCAGCGCCGCCCGGAGACCCTGCGCCAGCAGGGCCGCCACCGCCGCCCCTACCACGCCCATGCCCAACGGAAACACCAGCAGCCATGACAAAAGCGGTATCAGGGCGATGGTGGGGATGGTCACCAGCATGGGGATGCGGGCCTTGCCCATGCTGCGAAATGCGGCGCTGCTCACCACGCTGAGGGTCACCAAGGGCAAGGAGAGGGCCACCAGCGAGAGGTACGGCCCACCGATGGTGGTAATCTCGAGATCGGCCCCCAGTAGCCTTAAGAAAGGCATGGCCCCCAGCCCCAGCGGTAGGGCCAGCGCAAGGGCCAAAACCGAAGCAAACCCAGTGAAAAAACTCACGATGCGCCGCACCGCGGCTTCGTCCCCCCGGCCCCTGGCCCGGCTGGCCAGAATGGCGCACCCCGCACCCAGGGTGTTGAGGCAGAGAATGCCGATAAACAGCACATTGTTGGCCAGCCCCACCGCCGCAATCGTGGCCGTGCCCAAGACTCCCACGATGACCTGGTTGATAAAGCCCAGGCTTAGTTGAACGGTTGACTCGAGGCTCACCGGCAGGGCAATTTTGAGTATTTCGCGCCTGGTATCGGCAGTCACAAAGGCCAGCATACTACGCGACAGGTCATCGGCGACTTCGCCACCCCGCCCCAGTGCTGTGGGGGAGGCAGCTCGAGCGCCCCGTTCATGGCCCACCTCTGGCAGGGGGTAAAATCGGGGGCATTATGAACAGCCCTACCTGGAACACCCAGCGGCTCATCGAGCAAGATATTGCCCACCACTTTCACCCCGCCACCAACCTGCACCGCCACAAGCAAAGCGGCCCGCTGGTGCTGGTCGAGGGCAAGGGCTCTAAAGTGCGCGATAGCCAGGGCTGGTGGTACATTGACGGCTTCGCCGGGCTTTGGAACGTGAATGTGGGCTATGGGCGCACCGAGCTGGCCGAGGTGGCCCGGCTGGCTTTTCAGCCTACCTTCTTTGGGCTGGCCAGATGCTGCGCCTGGAGCTGCCGCAGCATCTCCCCTACCAGGTACAAAGAGCCTGTGACCAGGACTAAAGCGCCGTCCTGCTGGGCTGCTCCAACAGCGTGATGCAGGGCCTCGAGCGGATGTTCGAAGTAGGGCGCGGGGTGTTCTTGCAGAAGTTCCTCTGCCCGCAGGGCACCCCTGGCGGCATAGGTATACCGTACGCTTCTGGCCTTGGGGAGCAGGGTTTGCAGCATGGTGTGGTAGTCCTTGCGGGGGAAAGCGCCAAACACCAGATGAAATTCTTCAAACTCTTCTACCAGCGCCCGGACGGCGGGTGGGTTGTGGGCTCCATCGAGCACCACAGGGGTGTTCTGGTAGGTCAGGTGCTGCATGCGGCCCGGATGGACGGCTGTGGATAAACCCGTGGATAAAACCGGCTCGCCATAACCCAGCAGGCGCAGAGCTGCCGCTGCCAGACGGGCGTTCTGTAACTGAAAGCGGCCCCGCAGCGAGGGCTGGGCAGGTAAATCGAAAATAGGGCTACCTTCGGACAGCACATACAAAGGCGCCCCCCGCTCGGCGGCGATGGCGCGAATAACCGCCAGTCCAACCCCCTCGGCCCCTGTTACTACCGGTACCCCGGTTCGGATGGCCCCCCCTTTGTCCTTGGCGACCCCCTCGAGCGAACCCCCCAGGGTTTCCAGGTGGTCTTCACCGATGTTGGTAATGACCGTCACGCGAACGTCGGGCAGGGCGTTGGTCGCATCCAGCGCACCACCCACCCCTGCCTCAACCGCAGCCACGCGCACCCCAACCGCGGCAAAGTGGTGAAAAGCCAGCGCGGTGGTGAGGTCGAAGAAGGCTACAGGTTCTTGCCATCGCTGCTGCTGCGCCCACTCCACAAAGCGCACCACCTCAGCCTCGGGAATCGGGCCCTGGTGGGTACAGATGCGCTCGCGGAAATCCAGCAGGTGCGGGCTGATGGTGGCTCCGTAAGGTTCCCCGGCAGCCCTAAAAGCCGCCGCCAGATAGGCCACCACACTGCCCTTGCCATTGGTGCCAATCACGTGAACAGCAGGAAAAGCAGCTTCCGGCTGGCCCAGGCGTTGCAGCAGTGCACGAATCCGCGCCAGACCCCTGGGAGCCCCGGCCCGGCTTTGGGCAAACAACCATTCCACTGCTTCTTGGTAAACCACACGCCTAAGTCTACCGCTTTGGCCTTTTATTGCCCCCCTGCCCAGCAGGCATAAATCGCACTCTTCACAGGCGTGGCCTGTCCTGTGCAGGACGCAGTAATACTACTGGTGGGGGCTCAAGGAGTAATACCAGATTCGGTTAGTTCGTCACCGTTCGGTGACGAACTAACCCGACCGAAGGGAGTGCTCTAGGATTCAAAAAGATAGCCTCTTAGCGCTTTTTGTTTGAAGATTATCTTTTTGAATCCGGTATAAGCAGAGTGCTCTAGATTACCCGGCGGCGCAGGTTCGATATCAGCAGGCTCGAGGCCAGCAAAAGCCCAGCGGCCAGGCCAAACACACCACTAACCTCAGTGCGCTGGGGCTTCCAGCCCACCACCCGGCCCAGGTTGCGGTAGGCTTGCCGCAAGGCTTCGGCAGACTCGGCGGCGTAGTACTGGCCTCCGGTGGAATCGGCGATAGCCCGCAGGGTTTCTTCGTCAAACTGCATCCAGTAGCTCCCCCACTGGGGGTCGGGGTCGTTGGGGTTGCTGCGGCGGCCCAGCCCAATGGTATGCACAACCACCCCCATGTCCTTAACAAAGGGGGTGACCTCGAGCGGGTCTACACCGCTGTTGGTTCGTCCATCCGAAAGCAAAACCACCGTGGAGGGCCCCAAGGGCTTACCTTGATCATCCTTGGGAATGGCCTTGAGGCTCTCTAGCAAGCCATCCCCAATGGCCGTCCGCCGGGCCAACTGCAACAGCTCAATCTGGTCTATCACCCGTTGGTGGTCGGTGGTAGGCTCGACTTCCAGAGTGGCGTAGCCGGCAAAGCTCACCAGCCCCACCTTGGCGCTGTCGGGTAGTGCTCGCACAAAGTTCTGTGCCTCGCGCTTCGCCACTTCGATGCGGCTCGGTTCGACATCCTGGGCTCGCATAGACAGACTGATGTCTAGGGTCACGATCACCGTAGCCATGTTATCGGGAGCCGGTATAGTGGCTTGGGGGCGGGCCAGTGCCACAATGGCCAACACCAGGGCCAAGCCATACAACAAAGCACTCAGGTGCCGCTTCCAGCGCGGCTCCGCGATACCAGCCAATTGCGCCAAGTTGGGATAAAGCACATGGGCACTGGCATCTCCACGCTGCACCCTGCGCCAATAAACCCATACCAAGAGCGGTATCAGGAGCAGCAGCCAAAGCAACAGCGGAAACTGAAACCCCACAACCCACCTCTCACACCAGCAGCCTTGCCGACCCAACTTCAGAAAATAAACTACTCCTCGAGTTTGAAGGCTAATCGCTTGGCAAAAGGTAGGCCTATTTACGGTTTTTCTTCAAAAAATTCACACCCCAGCGGCCAGGCTGCTGGGGTGCTGCACCAGGATTGTCGGCGGATGCAGGCGGTGCTTGGCGGGTTAGCCGTTTGCCATCATGGGCTGGGCTTCTGTCCGGGGCACAGGCGCTTCTCCCAGTAAGTAGGCCACCACGTCCCGGGCGCTGTACTGGGTGCCAAACCGAGCCACAAAGCGACCGATGCGCTCGAGGTCGTCCCCGCTCGTCACCAGCGGCAGCTCGAGGTCGCCGTTCTTCTGCACCTGGCCCTGCCCCACCGCTGCCAGAAGGGCATTGCACAAGCACTTGCGGCCCTCGGTGTTGGCCAGTTCACCCCCCTTAGCTAGGTACTGCTCGATGGGTTCGGAAGCGCAGCGGAAGCCAATTTTCCCTTCGGGCGTCTGGTAGGCTTCGCGCAGATAGCCCAGGTCGCAGACCCGCGTCCGGCGGCGATAAACCTCCGGCTCTGAGAGCGTGCCCTCTACCTCGGCCACCTTGAAAGGAAAGCCGGTCGGCGAGGCTTTGGGGTCGGTAAAAACCTTCACGGCCCCACGGGCAGCCCGCTCGAGGATGCCCCGCTTGAGATCGGCCTCGAAGCCTGACTCCTGGCTATAAGCAAACAGGGTTCCTACCTGAATGCCGGCTGCTCCCTGCGCGAGGGCTTCTTGCAGGGCCTCGGGTGAACCCGTACCCCCCGCAAGCCAGAACGGCAGGCCCAGGGCCTTGATCTGCTCGAGGTCCACCACATCCCGCTCGCCGTACACCGGCTGCCCGCGCCCATCAAACACCGGGGTGCCCCGGGGCGGGGCGTTGTGTCCGCCTGCGGTGGGGCCCTCGATGACAAAGCCCTGGATGGTGCCGGTTACCTTGCGGGCCAGCAAGGTAGCCAGCGAGTTGGAGGCGATGATGGGCAAAAAGTTGGGGCGCTTAAGCGCCTGGACGCCCCCCAGCACCTCGCGGGGATCGAAGTGAAGCCGGGGGGCTTCGGTGCCCGTCCAGCCGGTTACGTCTATTTTGAGCGAGGCGGTTTCACCCGCGGCCAGCCTGTCGAGCACCTCGGGAATTTCACGGGGAATGCCGGCCCCCATCAAGACGTAATCCACCCCGGCCAGCATGGCCCCATACAGCGTGCCCATGGTGGGAATTTGCAGCTTGGTCAGAAGGTTGATGCCAATCAGGCCCGAATGCCCTTCCTTGGCCAAAAATACCTCTACATAACCCCCCAGCACGTGCATAATTTGTGAGGCTGTATCGCCCAAGCGGCTGGGCATGGGAATACGCAGGTAAGGCTGGCCCTGCCGACCCTCGGGCCGAAAGTATTTGCTCAGCACAGGCTTAACCCAGTGTTGAACTGGAAAAGCCGCCAGCGCACGGCGCACCAGACCACCGGGGTCGCCATCCTGCAACCGCCGCACCATTACGGTGTCCATAGCGGTACCCGAAACAACCCCCAGCTGACCCAGCAGCGAAACCGTTTTGGCCAGACGCCAGTTGGAAACAGACACACCCATCCCACCTTGGATAATGCGCGGTAGGGCTACAGTAGAAACATTTTGCACGTGAACCAACCTCCAGAAGTTTTGAACAAGACAAAGGAGAACAAGATAGCCGATTGTACAGGTCGCGCAGGTGAGAAGGTCAGACGGCGCAACAAAACGGCCACGTCTGAACTTGGTACAGATAGTGATGTTCGGCCTGGCACCCAAAGCTCCCGATAAAGACCCCAGGGTATAAAAGGGCGTAAGGGTGTAATAGTAGGCGTATGAAACTCGAGGTTCTCCACTCCCAGATTGCTGCCTGCCGGGCCTGCCCAAGGCTGGTGGCCTGGCGCGAACAGGTCGGACGGGAAAAACGCGCAGCCTACCGCAGCACCACCTACTGGGCCAGACCCGTGCCCGGCTTTGGCGATCCCGACGCACGAATTCTGATTTTCGGGCTGGCCCCCGGCGCCCACGGCTCCAACCGCACCGGGCGACCTTTTACCGGCGATGCCTCGGGCGACTTCCTGTACCCGGCCCTGTACCGCGCCGGACTCTCCAGCCAGCCGACCTCGAGCCACAAAGGCGACGGCTTGGTGCTACGGGGCGTTTACATCAGCGCCGCCGTGCGCTGCGCCCCACCGGAAAATAAACCTACCCCCCTCGAGCTCCAGGCCTGCGCCCATTGGACAAAACAAGAGCTGGCTTTGCTGCCCCACCTCAAGGTCTACCTGGCCCTGGGCCAGATCGCCCATCATGCACTGCTGGACTACCACGGCCTGCGCAAGTCCAAGTACCCCTTTGCCCACGGCCTCGAGTACCCTCTAGGCGAACGGGTCTTGCTCTGCTCCTACCACGTGAGCCGCCAAAACACCAACACCGGAAAGCTCACCGCTGCCATGTTCGATGCCATCCTAAGGCGAGCCAAAGCCCTGGCCGAAGTCGGATAGAAAAGTTCGCCTGGAGGAGATGCCCCCAGGCGAGCGGTGCCCTTGCGAGAAGCCCTCTATCGCACTCTTCACAGACGTTGCCTTCTATCCGGAAGGCAACTGTACTGTGTAGGACAAAGCCATCAAGTTCTGAGCAGCTCAACAATTGCGAAGAGCGCTCTAGCTTTCCACTTTCTTGCTGTACAAAAAGTCGTAGAGCAAAGCCGCCAATCCAGCCCCGACCAGCGGGCCAACCCAGTAGACCCAGTGCGACGTCCACTCACCGCCGATGATGGCCGGTCCCAGGGCGCGGGCCGGGTTCATGGCTGCGCCCGATATGGCGCCCCCGGCCAGGATATCCATCGTGATGGCCAGACCAATGGCCAGGCCCGCATAGCTAAAGTTGTTGAAAACCGCCGCGCCAAAAATAACCGAAACCAAAAAGAAGGTCAGGAAGATCTCCATCATGAGGGCCTGGATGGCGGTGTGGTTTGCGCCGGGAAGCGGGGTTCCCTCGGCCACAGCATTACCGCCGTACAGCGCGCCGATAAAGAAGGCGGCCACCAGCCCGCCCAAAAACTGGGCCCCCCAGTAGCCCGCTGCACCCATAGGGGTAATGCGGCCGGTGATGAGCATGGCAAAGGTGACCGCAGGGTTGAAGTGCCCGCCCGAGATAGCCCCCAAGGCCACCACCGACAAACCAATGGCCAGGCCATGGGCCAAGGCAATTGCCATCAGATCGTCACCTTGGGTGGCCGCAATGGCCCCAATCCCCACAAAGCACAAAGCGAACACTCCCAGAAACTCTGCAATTAGAGCACGTAGGTTCATAATTCCTCCCGCCATTACGTTACCTTAGGGCAGTGCAGTCAGACAAATGACGGGATTTGACATAAAAAACGCAGAAATGCGTAGGATAAATTGGTGTGGCTGCGTCTAAAGCGTCTGTATAAAGCCTTTGTTCCAGCCCAGGCCGAGCCGGACGACGCCTGGGCCCTGGCCGAACTCAGCATCGAGGAGGCCCATCTGTACAAGGCCATGGATGTGCGGGATCGCGAGCACGCTGTGCGGGTGGCCAAACGGCTGCTGGAGCGCTACCCCGACGCCCCCAGCTTTGCTGTGCGGGCAGCACTGCTGCACGACAGCGGTAAAGCCCTGCGGCCCTACCGCCCCCTCGAGCGCATCCTAACCGGGCTTATCAGCCTGGATGTGCCCATCGAGCCCCTGGACAAAGGCTGGCGGGGGGCCTGGCAGATTCGCCTGCATCACCCCGAATACGGCGCCATGCGCATCCTCGAGCCCCAGGTGGCCCAGATTGTGCGGGAACACCATCAGCCCACAAGCCTATGGGCCAAACGGCTGCACGAGGTAGACGAAGAGTTCTAAAACCGCTCCGTAACGCTCTTCATCTGCAGGAAGTTGAGCAGGTAGTCGGGCCCTCCGGCCTTGGTATCGGTGCCCGAGAGGTTGAAGCCGCCGAAGGGCTGCACCCCCACCAGGGCCCCGGTAATCTTGCGGTTGAAGTAGAGGTTGCCCACGTGGAACTCGCGCCGGGCCCGCTCGAGGCGCTCGCGCTTGCGCGAGAAAACCCCACCGGTGAGGCCATAGCGGGTGCCGTTGGCCACTTCCAGGGCGGTGTCGAAGTCGGGCACGCGAATCACCGAGAGCACGGGGCCAAAAATCTCTTCCTGAGCGATGCGGGCATCGGGGGATACGTTTTCGAACACGGTGGGTGCGATGAAGTAGCCGCCGCCCTCGAGCTTGCGTCCGCCCAGCACCAGCCGGGCCTCCTGCTGCCCAATCTCGATATAGGACAGCACGGTTTTTTCTTGCTGGGCGCTGGCCACCGGCCCCATGTCGGGGTTTTCCTCGGCTGGCCCCACAATCAGGCTTTCAGTACGCTTGAGCACCTGCTCCATCAGCAGGTCGTGTACCCCGTCTACCACAATCAGCCTCGAGGCCGCCGAGCACTTTTGCCCCTGGAAACCAAACGCACTCTGCACCGTGGCCTGCGCCGCCGCAGCAATATCAGCGGTTTCGTCCACAATCAGGCCGTCTTTGCCGCCCAGCTCCAGGAACACCCGCTTGAGCCAGATCTGTCCGGGCGAGAGGCGGGCGGCGCTTTCGTTAATCTGCAGGCCAACCTCGAGGGAGCCGGTAAAGTTGATAAACCGGGTGCGGGGGTGCTGCACCAGGTAGGCCCCCACCTCGCTGCCTGACCCCGGCAAAAAGTTGGCCACCCCCGGTGGAAGACCCGCCTCCTCCAGAATCTCGAAGAGCTTGGCCGCTATCACCACGGTATCTTCGGCAGGCTTGGAGACCACGCAGTTGCCCACCGCGATGGGGGCCACGGTCATGCCGGTCAGGATGGCCAGGGGGAAGTTCCAGGGGGCAATCACCACCCCCACCCCCAGCGGGATGTAAAAGGCCTCGTTGTCCTCGCCCGGATAGGGCACCACCGGGGCGCCGTCTTTGTACTTGAGGGCCGAGAGGGCGTAATAGCGGATAAAGTCGATGGCCTCGGCCACGTCGGCGGCGGCCTCCACCCAGTTCTTGCCGATCTCGTAGACCAGCCAGGCCTCGAGCTCCCGCTGGCGGCGTTTCATAATCTGGGCGGCCTTCAGCAAAACCCGGCTGCGGTGCTCCTGGGGCCAGTCCCGCCAGGTCTTGAAAGCCCGCCAGGCCGCGTCCAGGGCGGCGTCGGCCTCGGCAATCCCGGCCTTGGCGCTCACCCCCACCACCTCTGCTGGGTTGGAGGGGTTGGTGGAGGTGATACTGGCCTGGGTATGCACTTTCTCACCCCCAATGATGAGGGGGTAGTGGCGGCCAAACTGGGCCCGCACCTCGGCCAGGGCTTTACGCATGGCTTCAAAGGCTTCTGGGCTCTGGAAGGTTTCGATGGGTTCGGGGCGGTAGGGTTCTGTGGTCATAACTGCTCCTTTCGGCAAGTCACTTCTGTGCAACGTGTACTCGATGTCCAGCCTGGCTCAGGGCCATTATTCCCTGATTTAGGCGCTCAGATTTGATCAACACGTAGTCAGTATTGTAGGTCGAAACAGCAAAAACACCCACACCCGCCTGGGCCAGCGGGTTTAGCACCGCAGCCAGGATGCCGGTGAGGGCAAAGTCGAAGGGGCCAAGCAGGCGAAAACAGCGCCAGTCGCGCTCAGCTTTGACCCCAGGGGGCACCCGCTTTTGGGGGCAGACTATCGTCAACTCGTCGCTGGCACGGCTGATGCTTAGAAAACCCTCGCCTTCAGCCCAGGCCGGAACCTGTGCGGTGGCCTCGAGCTGGCAGACCGCATAGGTGCCTTCCAGAAGGTGCAAATCGAGCGTCGCCATACCTACCCTTGAATCAGGCTGCGCGCCACGAATAAGAGGTTCTCGGGCCGCTCGGCAATACGGCGCGAAAAGTAGGGATACCAGTCGGTGCCGTAGGGCACATAGGCCCGCACGGTATAGCCCTCGGCAGCCAGCTTTTTTTGCTCGTCGCGGCGCACCCCGTACAAAAGCTGAAACTCGAAGCGGTCGGGCCCGATACCCATCTGCGCCGTCCAACGCTTCATCTCCTGGATGATCTGGGGGTCGTGGCTGGCAATCGCGGTGTAGAGGCCGTTTTCCAGGGCCTTCTTGCACAGCAGCAAAAACTGCCCATCAATGATGCGCTTGTCCTGAAAGGCCACCTCGGGCGGCTCTTTGTAAGCACCCTTCACGATACGCACCGGCGTTTTGAGCGGTATCAGGCTTTGCAGGTCCTGTTCAGTGCGTTTGAGGTAGCTTTGCAGCACCACCCCCACGTTTTCAAAACCGGCCTGGTGCAAGCGCCGGTAGACCCGCAGGGTTGCATCTACCCGGGGGCTGTCTTCCATGTCGATCCGCACAAAGCAGTCCACTTTCTGGGCCTCGCTCAGAATCTCGTGCATAAGGGAGTAGGCCAGGTCCTCGGAGAGGTCCAAGCCTAGCTGGGTGAGCTTAATGGCCACATAGCGGGGGTACGGAAGGGCCCCAAAAGCTTGTACCAGCCGAATTAGTTCGCTTTGAAACTTGCGGGCCTCGGCCTCAGAAGTAACCATCTCCCCCAGTAAGTCCAGGATGGCGTGTACCTTATCGCGCTCCAAAACTTCCACCACCCGTAGGGCTTCTTCTAAGGTATCGCCGGCAATGAAGCGGCGGGCGAAATTGCGTCCACGGCTAAGCACCAGATTTTTGATGCGGGGGTTCTGGGCTATGGCCAGCACAAACGAGCGGTAGCTTTGATTGAAGTCCATGTGAGCTCCTTTACTGCCAGACCTGCACCTGGAGGCTCTGCATGACCAGGTCGCGGAAATAGCGCACGTGGGTTCGCGCGGCCTCGGCAGCACGGGCGGGGTCATGGGCCTTTAGGGCCGCCAGAATGGCCTGGTGCTGCTGGCGGGTTCTGGGGTGCTGCGAGAGGGTTTGCTGAAACGAGCGGATGAGGGTCAGGCTCGAGCGCAAATCGGCGTAGATGCGGGCCAGGGTTTTGTTGTGGGCGGCCTCGACCAGGGCGGTGTGAAAGTCGAAGTCTACCTGCATCTGCTGGGCATAGGCCTCAGCGGGCAGGGCATCCAGCTCCAGCAGTAGCTTTTCCAGCCGGTTCAGTTCGGCCTCCGTGGCGTTTTGTGCCGCCAAAGCTGCTGCTTCGCCCTCGATCAAGGCCCGCACATCGTAGACCTCGCGCACCTCCTCCGCCGAGAGCACCCGCACCCGCGCCCCCTTGCCCGGCAGCAGTTCCACCAGCCCTTCCTGGGCCAGGCGCTGCAAGGCCTCGCGCACAGGCGTGCGGCTAATGCCGAGCTCCTGCGCCAGCCCCGGCTCGGAAATGCGTGCCCCCGGCAGTAAGGAACCCGCCAGAATGGCCCCCCGCAGGTGAGCATAGGCCGCCTCCCGCACCGAGTGGGGTCGCTGGAAATGGGTCATAAAGTGTATACAGTATACACTATTTGCATTCCAGGGTCAAATCAAAAAGGACGGCCGGGTGCATCTCTAAAAATCCGTATGCCAGAATAAGGCATGAAAGAGTGGAAAACGAAAGCACGCCAAGCCTTTGAGCGGTACATGGAAGACCTGGAACTAAGCCTGGAAGCGGGGAGTGGACTGGCGGAGATCGAACGGGCCATGCTGCGACATAACCCGGAACTCCTCAGGACGCTGATGCAAGGCCTGGTGGAAGAGACCCAGGCGCCTTCCCCCCCTGGAGCTACCGAAGGGGTGGAGGAGGGTGGGACAACGCACCAGCCAGGTACGCGGTAGCTGGGGGTTTATCCAGGTCAGGGTACAGCGGCTGCGGGACGAGGCGGGACGGGAACACAGCTACC
>NZ_JHVI01000039.1 GCF_000620065.1 Meiothermus cerbereus DSM 11376
CAGGAACGCAGCCAGGTGGGGGAGCTCTCCCAGGCGGTGCAAGCTGTTACCAACCAGCGGGTCGAAATCGCATACGTAGATCAGGGCTATACAGGCTCGGAGGCGGAGCAGGCGGCTGCGCAGGAAGGGATAGCGCTGTGTGTGGTCAAGCTGGAGGAAGCCAAAAGAGGCTTCGTGTTGCTTCCCCGGCGTTGGGTAGTTGAGCGCAGCTTTGCCTGGATGGCTCGTTTTCGTCGGCTGGCGCGTGACTACGAACGACTTACCGAAACGCTGAAGGGTTTTCACTGGCTGGCCTTCTCGATTCTGTTATTACCGAAAGTTCTTGATGGTTTACGATCGGCTTCTTAGCAGACTCTAGGACGTTGGTGGCCAGGAGGAACCGTCCCAGCCCCTGCCGAGCCCGCTCTAGCTTCCCAAGCGGGCCAGGAGGCGGTAGCTCACCGAGAGGGGCGGCTCCCCCTTCCGGGGACGCCCCACCCGCCCCCGGTGCCGCTCTTCCTGTACCCCCAGGTAGACCAGGCGGTGGTAGGGAAGCTTCCCACTGGCCTCCTCCAGGGCCCGCCGGGCGTCCGCCTCGCAGGCGAACCCCCGGGAAAGGAGCCTCCCCAGCGCCTTCTCAGCCTCCCCCTCCGCCCGCGCCACCCGCCGCCGGAGGCCCTCTTCCTCCTCCCGGGCCCGGGCCTCGCTCTCCACCAGGAGCCAGCGCTGCCGCACACCCCCGTACTCGCGCTCCACCTCCAGCCCCCGGTACCCCGGGAGCAGAGGGGTCCAAGCTTCTCGCGGAAACTCCCCTTCCAGCAGGGCCCGGGCCTCCTTGAGGGTAGCGGGCACCCGCAGAATCCAGGAGAACCCCTCCAGGGCCCGGAGGTTCTCCTGGCTGTAGCTGGCCCCATCCAGCACCACCACCGCCCCCAGGTCCAGGGCCTGGCGGTAGCGGGCTAATAGAGGCACCAGGGCCTCCCGATCCGACTGGTTTCCGTCCCCGGGGGCGAAGAGCAGGGGAATCCCCCCGGTGTCGGCGCAGACCAGGTTCATCACCCACTGCTGGAGGTCAGGGCGGTGATCCCGGGAATAGCCGTGGGTGAGGCGGATGGCCAGGGGTTCATCCCCCGCATCGACCGTCTGGCCTTCTTCCCCGCTCCCGTACACCCCGTGGACGTGGAAGCTGGTGGAGTCCACGTGCAAAGCCTGGACCGGAAAGGGGAAAGCCTTTCGGGCCGCCTGGGCAATCCCCAGGAAGACCTCGGTGACCCCGGCCTCGAAGAGGTCGTCCAGCATCCGGCCCATGCGGTCGTCGTTGAGGAGGTCGGGGGTGATGCCGGGACCCAGGAGGTGCTCGGTGGGCTTGCCCTGGAAGAAGTGGCCGAAGAGGTAGAGGGGGGAGGCGACGAAGCCCAGGGCGTTCAAGATGGCGGCCTTGAGGGCCATACCGGTGGAGACCTTTTCCCCGGGCCTAGGGCCCACGAGGCGGTCCACGGTCTCCACCAACCGGATTCTGTCCAGCACGCTAGCCACCAGGCCCAGGTGGCCCAGGTCGTAGACCTGTAGGTTGGGTGGGGTTTCCATCCCAAAATCCTAAGGCATGGGGGGAGGGGTGCGGAATGTCGGTTTTGAACAACGCGCAAAAGTATGCCCCCAAAGCAGCCGTGCAGGTCGAGCTCGGCCACTCCGACGACCGGCAGTTTGCCATTCTGAGCGTGCAGGACGAAGGGCCGGGTATGCCCCCGGAGGTGTTGCAGCGGGCTATCGAGCCCTTCTACCGCGCCCCCGGAACCCGTGTGCCGGGCAACGGACTGGGCCTGAGCGTGGCTGCCCAGGTAGCCCAGGTACACGGCGGTCGGCTGGTATTGAGAAACCTCGAGCCCCACGGCCTCGCAGCCGAGCTGTGGATTCGGGTTCAATCGGCCTGATCGAGCGGGAACTTCACCTCGAAAACCGCCCCGCCTTCGGGTCGGTTGTGGGCCCCCACGGTTCCTCTGTGCAACTCCACCAGGGTTTTGACGATGGAAAGCCCCAGGCCGCTGCCGCCGGTGGCCCTCGAGCGCGAGGCTTCGGCCCGGTAAAAGCGGTCAAACACCTTGTTTAGCGCTTCTGCCGGAATGCCGGGGCCGCTGTCCTGCACCCGCAGGTAGGCCTGGGTGGTGTCTGAGGTGACTTCCAGGGCAATCTTCCCTCCCGCTGGCGTATGTTCCAGGGCGTTGGAGAGCAGGTTCCCGATCACCTGAGCCAGGCGGTCGGGGTCGGCCTGTATCGGGATGGCCCGACCGGGTAGCTTCAGCTCGAGCTCGACTTGTCGGGCCTTTAGCGCAGCCCGAAAGGTGGCAGCCATCCGGCCCACCAACTCGACCAGGTTCATAGGTTGCAATGTCAGGTTGAGCCGCCCCGCGTCGGCCAGCGAGAGGGTGCGCAGGTCTTCGACCAGGCGCGAGAGCAGGGCGGCCTGGTGGTGCAGGCGGTCAATCTCGCCCATCTCCAGGGGCATTACCCCATCCTGGATGGCCTCCAGGCGGCCCTGCATCACCGTCAGGGGGGTGCGCAGCTCGTGGGCAATATCGGCAATCATGGCCCGTCGCTCGGCCTCGAGTTGCTCCAAAGCCTCGGCCATGCGATTGAAGTTACGGGCCAGCCGGGCCGCCTCGTCCTCGCCTCGAGGGGTGACGATACGGGCGGCGAAATCGCCCTGAGCCAGGCGGCTGGCCGCGTCGGAAATAGCCTCGATGGGTCGGGCGATGCGCCGGGCAAAGACCAGCGCCAGCAACACCCCCAGCCCGGTGGCGGCCAGGCCGGCAATCAGCAGATTTTGCTGCAAACGGGCCTCCAGGCTGGGTCGGCGCAGACGGGGCGGGGCTTGTAGCCGAACCGGCCGTGCATCGGGGCTGTCCAGGGCAGTGATCCAGAAAATTGGGTTGGGGTTGTCGGGGTTATCCGAGGGGCGCATCTGTACCCGTATTGCGCGGCCCTCTGCCAGCATCTGCCGCAGCTCGGGGGTCAGGCTCAGGCTGGGCGGGCGCCCCTCGTTGCGCCGCAAAAAGTCCCGCACCTCAGGGGGCAGCTCTCGAAAGGTTCGCTCCCGCTGGAAGGTGTTGAGGGCCACCGTCAAAAGGCTGGTGGTAATAGCCACCAGGGCCATCAGCAGGCTCAGGCGTACTTCAATGCGATGGAAAAGGTGCATACAAACAGTAGGAGACTGCAACAATCAAGCCTCGACCCACAAGCGATACCCCACCCCCCGCACGGTTTCCAGAAGCCCCGCACCGCCAGCGGCCTCGAGCTTCTTACGCAGGTTTTTGAGGTGCACGTCCACCACCCGCTCCAGCGCGTCGGAGTCGGGCAGGGCCGCCTCGAGCAGTTCGGCGCGGGAAAAGGCCTTGCCGGGGGTGCGGGCCAGGGTTTCCAGCAGGCGGAACTCGGTGGGAGTGAGCTCGAGGCGCAACCCCTCCAGGCGGGCCACCACCTTCTCGCTATCGATTTCCAGCGGCCCCACCCGCAGGATGCCTTTGGGCGCCTCGGCCAGCACTGCCCGGCGCAGCACCGCCTTGACCCGGGCCACCACCTCGCGGGGGCTAAAGGGCTTGGTTATGTAATCGTCGGCGCCCAGCTCCAGACCCAGCAGCTTGTCCAGATCCTCGGTACGGGCCGTCACCAGAATCACCGGGGTGTTGCCGTGGTTGCGGATGCGGCGCAGCACCTCGAGGCCATCCATCTCCGGCAGCATGATGTCCAGCAGCACCAGGTCGGGCTGTGCTGCCCAAACCAGGTTCAAGGCCTGAGGGCCATCGGAGGCCCGCTCGGTGCGGAACCCCTCCCGGCGCAGGTAGCCCTCGAGGATTTCGGCAATCTCCGGCTCGTCTTCCACCACCAGTACCAATGCCACCCCATTTAGTGTATCGGTAGTGGACAGTTCCATGACAGCACCTTCGCTCATCTTCATGAAGGGGCGGAGTGGGTTGTGTGAAGCTGGCATGTAGAGCAGATTGCACAAATACCCTGGTGCTTGCACCAGTACAGCGGCCGGAGCGGTTATCGGAAAAAACCTGGTAATCCCCGAAACTGTACAGGAGTCGTTTTTTGCCGCCAATCCTGGCGGCAAAAAATAAAGTGAAACGCGATAGGAGCCATCGGCACAATCCCCAGCAAAAGTAACCGTCGGCTGACCAGCCCTGTTGCATCCTCTGGCCCATGGACAAAGGAGGCCAGATGTGGAAGAAGCCGAAAATTCGTAACCACCGTTTCATGCTCCCTAGTGTAGTTCTTATACAACCTACCCTCCGGGTAAGATAACCCAATGACAGGCTGGTTTCGGGTACTGCTGGTCGTGGTGTTGTCGGCCTCGGCCTGGGCCAAAGGCGTAGTACTGCCGTTCTCGGGGCCAGGAGGCCATTCCATTGCACAGGCGGTAGCGGGGGGGCTGGGGGTGGCGCCGCCTTCGCTGGCTGCTATCTTGTTGCCGGACATGCCCTGGCAGGGCAGCTACGACCTGGCGGCAGGTTCGCTGAGCACGGCCGGGGGTGCGCGGCTGGCTCGAGAAATTAGCGGCGCTACCTGGCTTTTGGTGGGTGCAATAGACCGGCAGGGTTGGGTGCGGGTGTTTCTGGCCGACGAGCGCGGCATTCGCAAAGCACGCTTCAGCCGGCCCGAACTGGCGATGTACTGGACGGCGGCGCAGGTGGGAGTAAAAGCGGGAGGGTGGAAGCTCGAGCCCGTACGGGAAAACGACCTGGCACGGCTGTCCCAAGGCGACCTGGGCGTGCAAGGCAGCCCCCTGCCCATTCCCTACTACCGGGCGGCGGTGGCCCTGCGCGACGATGGGGTGGCCTCGCTGTTGATTACCGAGCAACTGCCCAGAGACCTGCACGATTTCTGGAACCGGGTGCGGCAGAACCAACCACCCCTGGCCTATCAGGCCCTGGTAGATTTTTCCGAGCGCCGCCGGGTGGAGGCTTTGAGCGCGGCCCGCAAACTGGCCGAAGGCAAGGTCTACGAGCGACTCACCGCCCTGCTGTTGTTTCGGGGTTTGGAGGATCCGCAGTGGGCTGCGCTGGCCCGTAACCTGACCGAGACGGCCCCCGAGATGCCTTTGGCCTGGGAGGAACTGAGCTTCGCGGCCTTCGACGAGAACAAAGCAGAATTGGCCAAAACCGCCTTGGAACGAGCGGCGGCGCTACTGGCTGAGAAAAACCTCTACTGGACCAACCTGGGCTGGGCCCATTATCTGTTGGGTGACTACGCCCGCTCGGTGAGCGCATCGCTGCGCTCGCTGAAGCTGGAGGCGCAGGTCCGCGAGGAATACGCTGTTCCGGCTTACAACCTGGGGCTGGTGCGGGCGCTCTACGGCGACCATCTGGGTGCCCGGGAAGCCTACAACCTGGCGCTACGGGTGGATGAGGGCCAGGAATTTCAGGCCGCCCTGAAGGATTTGCAGGAGGCGGGCCAGCCCCGGCTGGAATTCTGGAAGGGCTATCTGGCCGAGCGCGCCGGTTTGAATGAGCGGGCCCGGAGCCACTACCAGCGCTTCGTGCAGAACAACCCCCAAAGCCCGTTGGTGGCCTGGGCCCAACGGGCGGTGGCGCAAATGCAGCAGGCCAAAGTGGAGGTTTCGCTAGAGCGCCTGATGTTGCGGGCGGATGACCTCGAGGCCCGTCCCTTTGGGGCGGGCGAGGCGGTTTTTCCCCAGGTCCGAATCGAGGGTTTTCCCTATCTCGCCTCGGGAACCCTGGTGACCCGTTTGCTGGATGCCCAGGGTCAGGTGCTGCAAAGTGCCAACAAGGCGGTGGCGGCTCGCCCCCTGACTACCGGTATCGTGCAGACCGGGGCGGCGGTGCGCCTGCCGCGCGAAGGTACCTACACCCTCGAGGTGCTCTACGGTTCGGCCAAGGCCCGTCTCGAGCTCACCGCAGGCAAGCCCAGCCTGACCCGCCAGCTTTACACGGCCGGCATCGTACTACGCAACCTGAGCAACGCACCCCTGCTAAGCGGCGCGCAGATGCTCTCGCCGGAGGGTGAGGCCCTGGCGATTCAGCAAGTCCAGGCCGCCTTGCACGAGGTGGCCCCCCGGGCTCAGCAAATCCCCAACCTGAGCCGCAAACTCACCAGCGGCCCCTACAGCGGCAACAGCATCGCCGAGCTCTTGCAAAAGGCCGACGAGGCCCTGGTGCGGGCTTTCCTCGAGGCGGTGGTGGGCCAGCCCGACCTGATTGGGGATGGGGATGTGGTCAACGGCTTCATCGGTTGGCTTTCGCCAGCCCCTCGCTAAAAGGTTGTTTTGTAGCAGGAACGATACATGTTCTTGGAGGTCTTGGTTGATTTTGGAAGAGCTCTTGCGGGGTATGTCGTGAGCCCAGAACTGGCTGCGGTCACGTTTGCGCTGCTCTCGGCGGTTTCCTGGGGCGCAGGCGATTTCAGCGGGGGGGTGGCCTCCCGCAGGCTCAACCCCTACCTAATTGCCCTGCTGGTGCACGCCACGGGGCTGCTGCTTTTTACGCTCTTGGCTTTGCTGCGTGCAGAGGTGTTTCAACCCCAGGATATCCCCTGGAGCATCGCCGCTGGGTTGGCGGGATGTGTGGGCCTGGTGTTTTTGTACCGGGCCTTCCAGTTTGGGCAGATGGGCCTGGCTGCGCCCATCGCGGGGGTGGTGGGGGCAGCCCTGGCTGCTTTGGTGGGGGTTTTCCTCGAGGGTCTGCCGGCGCCCTTGCAACAGATGGGCTTTGCGGTGGGCTTGCTGGGGGTCTGGCTTGCGGCCCGCCCCGAAGGGGCCACCGGCCCTTCCCAGGGGCTCTTCTACGCTTTTCTGGCCGGGCTGGGTTTTGGCGGTTACTTTGCCCTCATTCACCAGGTGGAGGGTTTGTTCTGGCCCTCGGCCCTGGCCAAGCTGGTGGCAACCACCCTGATGCTCGGGCTGGTCTGGCGGATGGGCTTGCTGCGCCGGGAGACCGGGCTTTCCGCTACCCTGGGGCTGGTGGGTCTGGCCGGTCTGCTCGATGCTGGGGGGAATGTGCTTTTTTTGGTGGCAGCCCAGGCGGGTCGGCTGGATGTGGCTGCGGTAATTTCCTCGCTGTATCCGGCCTTTACGGCCCTCCTGGCCTGGGGCTTGCTGCGTGAGCGCTTGAGCCAGGGCCAGACCCTGGGGGTGCTGCTTTCGCTGGTGGCCATTGCCCTGATTGCCTCGGGCTGATGGGTGGTTGGGTCTTGGGGCTTCAGCTTTCGACCCCAGGCCGGTAGGCTGTTGCTATGCGTCTGATTACGGTGTTTGGTTCGTCCAGGGTACAGCCGGGTACACCCGCTTTTGCCGAGGCCCACGCCTGGGGTCTGGCCATTGCCCAGGCCGGTTTTGGCGTGGCTACCGGCGGCTACAACGGGGCTATGGAGGCCGTCTCGCAGGGCGCCAAGGAGGGCGGGGGGCTGGTGGTGGGCATCACCGCGCCCAGCCTCTTCCCCCAGCGCGACGGGCCCAACCTGCACGTGGATCTGGAGCTGCCCTCCTCCTCACTGCTCACCCGCATCGAGCGGCTCATTGACGTGGGCATGGCCTGTCTGGCCCTGCCGGGCGGGGTGGGTACCCTGGCCGAGATACTGGCGGCCTGGAACCTGAACCATATTGCCCAGCTACACGGCAAGCCCCAAAAGCCGCTGGGGGTGCATGTGGGGTGGCTCGAGGTCCTACGGCCCGGCCTCGAGGTCACCCCGGAAAACCTCGGCCTGCTTATCCCCATTGACTCACTGCAAAGCCTGCAAGACTTCCTGAAGGGGCTCGCTAACGCTCCAGCACCCGGAAGGTAAAGCTCACCTCGAGGCGGATGTTTTCGTCCACACTCAGCACCGAGAGTACGCGGGGCTGGGTTAGGCCAAAGTCGCGGAAGGTGAAGCGGGTGCGGGCCTGCAATGTGGCGGTATCGCCGCGAAACTCCACCTCGCCCTCCCAGGTGACGCTTTTCTGCACCTCGCGGATCTTCAGCTCGCCCACAATCTGCACGCTGGCCTTGCCGCTTGTGGGCAGCGGAAAGCTCAGGCCGCGCACCTCCCGGGGTACGAACTCGGCCAGGGGGTACTGGGCGGTGTTGAGGGTGTTGCGGCGGATGAAATTGTCGCGTCGGGCTTCGTCGCTGGTGAGGGCCGAAAGATCTACGGCAAAACGCGAGCCCTCGAGGGCCCGCCCATTCCGGTCGAGCCGTACCAACCCCAGCACCTGCTTGCTGACCCCCACCGCATCGGTGGGGAAGTTGATGCCTGCAAGCTGTTCGCGCACCCGGTAGCGGGCCTCGCTCTGGGCCGGGACGAGCTCGAGCCGGCTCTGGGACAGCGCGACCCCGCACAAAAGCAGCAGTGCGAAAAGCCGCGACATAACCCCCCCTTACTTTTTGGACAACAGGGCAATCAGGTTCTTGAGGTTATCGGCCGTGCGGGGCTGTTCCTTGAAGGGATTGTAGGGCTTGCCCTGGGTTATGGCCTGGAAGAACCCCCCTGGCCCGCCCTGGCGCGGCTGGCCCTGGAAATTGCCCTGACCGGCCTGGGGGTTCTGCCCCCCGGCCTCACGCCGCTGGCGAGCCTCCTCCCGCTGCTGGAGGATGGTCTGGTCGATCCACTTGAGCTGGGCCGGGGTGAGGATGCTGTCCTCGATGGTGCTCAGCATCTTGCTGGCATCGGCGGGCTTCAGGTCGGCGCGGTTTTGCAGGTCGCGCAGGATGGGCAGCAGCTTCTGGGCCTGGGCCTTGGTAAAAGCCAGGCCCCGCTGCTTGTCCAGCTCGTCCAGAAGCCCAATGGTAGCCACCAGATCCAGCACCGGACGGTAGGCCTCGAGCCGCTGCCGCATCTCCGGACTGAGGTTGGGTGGCCCGCCCTGGGCCAGAGCCAGGCCCAGCGCCAGCATCACCAAAAGACTCAACCATTGTTTCATCTTTCCTCCTTGCGTGAAGAGTTTGCCAGGGATTTGTGTAGAAGCCATAAAGAGCTGGGGTCGGCCCCGGGCTACTCGTAGCGGAGCGACTCCACCGGGTCGAGCCGGGCGGCCCTCGAGGCCGGATAAAACCCGAAGAACACCCCCACCGCCACCGAGAACACGAAGGCCAGCACCATGCTGAAGGGGTCGAAAATGGGGGTGACACGCAAAAACTGGCCCACGCTGCCGGCCATCGCCAGACCCAAAAAGATGCCCAGCACCCCGCCCCCCACCGAGAGCACCACCGACTCCACCAAAAACTGGGTCAGGATATCGCGGGGCTTGGCCCCCAGGGCCTTGCGGATGCCGATCTCGCGGGTGCGCTCGGTTACCGAGACCAGCATGATGTTCATAATGCCGATGCCGCCCACCAGCAGGCTAATTCCGGCCACCCCGCCCAGAAAGAGGGTCATGGTCTGGGTCACCTGGTTCACCGAGGCCAGCGCGTCGGCCTGGTTCTGCACGCTAAAGTCGTACTGGCTGGGGTCGGTGATTTTGCGGCGCAGGGCCATAAAGTCGGTAAGCTCTTGCTGCAAGCGGGTGAGCGAGTCCTTGTCGGGGGCCTGCACGTAGATGGCGTTCACCCTGGGCTCGCCGGTGCTGCTGCGGGAAAGGCGCTGCAGGAAGGTCGAAAGCGGCACCATCACCTGGTAGTTGGGGCTGGCAAAGCCCGAGTCGCCCTTGTCGGGCAGCACCCCCACCACCGTAAAGGAGATGCCCGCAATGCGCAGGCGCTGCCCCAGAGGATCCTGGCCGCCGAACAAGTCCTGGGCGATGCCGTAGCCGATCACCGCCACCCGGCGGCGGCTTTGCAGGTCGGCCTCGCTAAAGAAGCTGCCCTGGGCGGGCTGGGCGTTGCGAACACCGGCGTAGTCGGGCCAGGTGCCAATCACGGTGGCGTTGAGGTTGTTGGCCCCCACCTTGATCTGCTGGTTGCTTTGCAAGGCCGGGGCCACGCCGGCCAGGCGGCCTGCGAAGGCCGATTTCACCGCTTCGGCGTCGGCCAGGGTGATGGTCTGGGGCCCCCCAAAGCGCACCAGGCCAAAGCCCCCGCCCCGCCCTCCGGTGTTGCTGCCGATGGTGAGCAGGTTGGTACCCAGGCTCTGCAGGGTGCGGGTAATGTTGGCGGTAGAGCCCTGCCCCACCATGGTCAGCGCCACCACCGCCGCCACCCCGATAATCACCCCCAGGGTGGTTAGAACCGAGCGCAAGGGGTTGCCCAGAATGGCCCGCCAGGCGATGCGGAACACCTGCCAAAGGTTCATTCCGGCTGCGTGCGAACGCACTTTTTTGGGCGCTTGCGTTACCATGGATGCGCTCATGCCAAACCTCCTACAGCCCGTTTGCGGTGGGGATTGGGGCCGTCGGACTCGATCTGCCCGTCGCGAATGCGCACGATGCGTCCGGTGTAATCGGCGATGTCGGCCTCGTGGGTCACGATAATGACGCAGGTGCCCTCGTCGTTGAGCTCCTGGAACAGCCGCATCACCTCGCCGGCGGTTTTGGAGTCGAGGTTGCCGGTCGGCTCGTCGGCCAGCAGGATGGAGGGGCGCAGGGTCAGGGCCCGGGCGATGGCCACCCGCTGCTTCTGGCCGCCCGAGAGCTGGGAGGGCAGGTTTTTGAGCTTGTCCCCCAGCCCCACCTTGTGCAGCACTTCAACCGCCCGCTCCCGCCGTTCGTGGGGGCTATAACCGGCGTAGGTGAGGGGCACCTCCACGTTTTCCAGTACGTTCAGGCGCGGCAGCAGGTGAAAGGCCTGGAAAACGAAGCCAATCTCCTGGTTGCGTACCTCGGCCCGCTCGTTTTCGGTCAGGGTGGTCACGTCCCGCCCGGCCAGGACATAGCGCCCCTCGGTGGGGCGGTCGAGCAGGCCGATAATCTGCATCAGGGTGGTTTTGCCCGAGCCCGAGGGCCCCATCAGGGCCACCATCTCGCCCGTGCGAATCTCCAGCGAAACCCCTTTGAGGGCCTCGAACTCCAGCGCCCCGCTTTTGTACACCTTGCGCACCTGGTCGAGTGCGACCACCGTCACCGGCCACCTCCCGCTGGTACGCCGAGGGGCAGGCGCAGGCCCCCCTGTCCGCTCGAGCTGTTCGAGCTCGCAGGTGCACGGCTGGGCAAGACCACGCTCTGGCGCGGCTCGAGGCCCTCCAGCACTACCTGGTTCACCCCATCGTCGGGCCCCAGCACCACCCGCACGGTCTCCTTGCCGCCGTCGGGTTGCAGCACGTCCACGTAGGCCCGGTTGCGCACGGTCTGCACCGCCCGCTTGGGGATGGTGAGGGCGTTGGGGATTTCCTCGGCGATAATCTCGCCCTCGGCGGTCATGCCGGGCCGCAGCTTGCGCTCGGGGTTGGGTATGTTGACGGTTACGTAAAACACCGCGATGTTCTGCTGGATGCGGGCGCTGGGCGAGATGGCCGTCACCACCCCCTGGAAGGTCTCGTTGCTGAAGGCGTCGAGGGTCACCTCGACCTTCTGACCCACCCTAACCTTGGCGATCTCGCTTTCGTCAATCTGCACCGGCAGATTAACGCTGCTGTCGTCAATCAGGGTGAGCAGGGCGGTGCTGTTGTTAACCGTGGCCCCCACCCCGATGCTCCCCACCTGGGCGTTGACCTCCGAGACCACCCCATCGAAGGGGGCATAGATTTTGGTATTGGCCAGGTTTTCCTCGGCGTTTTTGACCTCGAGGCGGGCCTGCTCTAAGGCAATCTGGGCGTTTTTCAGATCTTGCGCGTTGGCGTTGTTGCGCAAGGCCAGGGCCTGGCGGGCGGTGTTGAGGTTGACCTGGGCGATTTCCAGGCTGGCCTGGGCCTTGGCGTAGGCATCGCGGGCGCTTTGCAGGCTCTGGGCGCTGGCCCCGCCCAGGTCGAAGAGCTTCTGGGTGGCCTCGAGGTTGGTGCGGGCGGCCTCGAGGTCGCGCCTCGCGTTGGCAAAAGCCGCCTCGGCACTGGCGATGTTCTGGCGGTTGGTGGCCTGGGTGCTGGCCTGGTCGGCCCGCAGCTTGTCCAGGTTGGCCTGGGCTTTTTGCAGCGCCAGCCGGGCGTTCTCCAGGGCGCGGTTGTAGTTGGTGGGGTCGAGCTCTACGACAAGCTGGCCTTTTTGCACCCGGTCGCCCACGTTGGGCAGCCTAAGCACCGTGCCGTTGACGGCAGGCTTAACCGCCAGGCTCTGGACGGCCTCGAGGGTGCCCGGCCCCGAGACCGAGACCCGGAACAACCCCCGCTGCACCGGGGCGGTCTCGAGCGCAGGGGCAGCGCTGGCGGGCTTGGGCCGCAAGAACCAATAGGCCGCACCCCCCAGACCGGCCAACACCAGAGCCACAACCAGCCAAAGCCAGGGTACGCGGATACGGGAACGGGCTTGTGTCATGTTCACCCCACGATTTTCTTCCAGAATATCCAACGTTCAGTGTACGCAATGCGAAGATTTGGTGAAGACACACCACCGCGCTTGATCTTGGAAAGTGTTATGCCTAGTATGAATCTATCAAGGAATTTTTGTAGCTATTTTTGCGAGCTGTGTGAAATATTCCCGTCAGATAAAACTCTGGTATGAGATGTTGTCCATAAAGAGCATCACTGATAGTGCCTCAAAAAGCACAAGGTGGTTCAAAATGTGCAATCCCGAAATCGAAAGAGTTGCAGAAACCCACTACTTCGCTCGTCATATGCTAAAAAAGGCTTTGAATGACTATGTTCTAACATCGGAGACTAAGAAAACCTTTCCCGAGTGCTCTACCTATTGGGATGTATGGACGCAGCGTCTTTCTGACAAATTCTTTGACATGGGTACGCTAATTCGCGCTGCTGCTTCAGTAGAAACCTGCTTACGTGACTACTATATGTATAAGAAGGGATATAAGAATCTTTCCCAACTTCGACAAGATCGGCTGTACAAACAAAACATTTTTCAACGCCTCATGCCTTGGAACAAATCTGATGGGGCCATACCCTTGCTACGCACTGTCGGTATTGATCTCGAGAAGTTGCCTGAGTTACCTACAATCCAGGAGCTAATGCTTCATCGTCACCTTTATGCTCACAACCTTGGTGTAATCGATGATAAGTACATAAATAGACTGAGAGAGTTGACAGGCAAAGACCTTCTCACGAACTCGGTGGTTTCTAAACAATACCCCGATGAGGACGTTTACTGGTTTGAACCGCTTGAGCGTATCAATGACTTCATTGAAACAGCACGTAAGTTTTGCAATCAACTGACATGAGGCCCAACCCATCATTGCACTGTCCCGTAGATACAAATCCGCGCAAGACAGGTGAGTTCGGAAGTTGCCAAAGTAGCTCCCTGTCGCATTATCAGGCTTCATGCTTGGTGGGAACCGAAGGCAAGAGTTTCAGGGGTACTTACCCCTCGTCCTCGGGCATGGCCTCGAGCTCGGCCTCAAAACCCTTCTCGAGCGTCTGAGCATGGATGCGTAGGGTAGTAACCTGAGCCACGAGCTCGGCTTTCAGGTCTTCGTCGTCCGAAGCCGCCCAGGCCTCGAGCAGCTCGATGAACCGCTGGGCCTCCTGGCGCATCTCTTCCAGCAGCAGGCGGTTGCGGGCCTGGATTTGCTCGAGACTGTCTATCATGCCTTCCCCTAAAGCAGGGTGTGGTGGGGCTAGGGCGCGCTGGCCGCCCGCACCAGGCCGGTGAAGTCCTGGCCGGCGGCTACCGAAAAGGCCGCCAGGGCTTTCCAGTAGTTGCCCACAGCCTGCACCAGCCCGTACTCGGCGCTTCGGAGCGAGACCTGGTCGGTTTGCAGTTGCAAGGCCGAGATGGTGCCGGCCCGCAGGGCGGCTTGGCTCTGCTCTACGACCCGCTGGGCGTTGGTCACGTTGGCCTGGGCCAGGGCGATGTTGCGATAGGCGTTCTGGGCAGCCTGGTAGGTGTTGGTCAGGCTGGTCTGGGCGTTTTGCTGGGCGGTTTGCAGGGTGCGCAGGTTGTTTTCCAGGCTGGTTTTGGCGGTGTTGAGCTGTACGGCGGGGGTGTAGTCGTTGTCGGCCAGTTTGACGTTGAGCTGGGAGAGTTCCACGGCCTGTTGGGCTTGCAGCACGCTGGGGAGGCGCTCGAACAGACCGTTGCGCAGGGCCTCGAGGTCGGCCTGCAGGGCAAGGGGGTTCGGCGGGGCGGCTATGGTCTGGTTGCCCAGGTCGCTCAGGCCCAACAGCGTTGCGAGTTGGGCGGCCAACACCGGAAGCTGGGACTGGGCGTTGGTCAGGGATTGCCTCGAGCTGTCCAGGGTGGTCTGGGCCCGCGAGACGTCCAGCGCGGTGGCATTACCGGCAGCCTGGCGGGCCCTGGCCACCTCCAGGTTGCGCTGGTTCAGGGCTACCTGGGCCTGGAACAGCGCCACGTTCTGCTGGGCTTCATAGAGGCCAATATAGGCGTTCACCACGCTCTGCATGACCGAAAGCCGGGTGGCCTCGAGGTTGACCTGGGCCAGCCGGGCGTTGTGCTCGGCCTGGGTGAGGGCCACAATCAGGGTGCTGGGGTCGGCCTTGAGGGCGTTGAGCTGGAGGGTGGCGTTTTGCAGGGTGGCCTGGGCGCTTTGCAGCAAGGGGCCGCGGCTGTAGGCCTGCGAAAGGGCCTGTACCAGGGTCAGGGAGTTCTGGGCCAGCCCAGCCGAAAAAGCCAGCGTCGGCAGGAGCCAAAAAAAGCGTTTTGCAAGGTGAATCATCTATTTCCTCCAAGACTTGCGGTAAGGTTGGTGCCCAGGGCGTTTTGCAAGGCCAGGGCGGCCAGTTGGGCCTGGATGAGGGCGGCCTCGAGGTTGCGCTGGGCCTGGAACAGGCCCAGTTGGGCCGACTGCACATCCAAAGCGGTGCCGGTTCCGGCCTGGAGCCGGGCCTGGGCCGTGCGCAGGTTCTGGTTGGCGGCGTTTAGGCCGGCTCGGGCTGCGGCAATGGCGGCTTTGGCGGTCTGCAGGCCCTGGTATTTCTGCCGCACATCCAGCTCGGCGGCCTTGCGGGCGGTTTCCAGGGCCTGCCGGGCGGCTTGTAGAGCGGTATGGGCGGTGTGGATGCGGCTGTCGCTCACGGGGTCGAAGAGGGGCACGCTTAGCGATAGCCCCAGGTTGTAACCCTGGGCCGGCGAACCGCCGGTGCCCTGCACCAGGGGCACCGCCGCCGAGACCGAAGCCACGCCGCTTTTGAAGTTCAGCCCCGCTGAAAGCGAGTTGCCGCTGCTGCTGTAGCCTGCGCTCACCGAGGCGTTGGGAATCCAGCGGTCGCGCTCGGCGCTGGCCAGGTTTTCTTCGGCCTCGCGAAGCTGCAACAAAGCCCGCAGCACGTCGGAGCGACTCTCCAGAGCCCTTTGCAGCAGGGCTTCCAGGCTTTCGGCGGGCAGGCTGGGTTCCTCGGGGGGGGTGCTGGGGCTGCCGAGCTGCTGGGGGTTCTGGCCCAAGGTGTTGGAAAGCGAAAGGCGAGCGAGCTCGAGGGCTCCCTGGGCGCTCACCAGCCCCGAGCGGGCGGTGTCCAGGTTCTGCTGGGCCGCGAGCAACTCGCTCAGGGTAGCAGCACCGGCCTGGTTTTGGGCACTAACGATTTGCAACTGGCGTTCGCGCAGGGCCAGGGTGGCCTGGGCAACGGCCAGGTCGGCCTGGGCCTGACGCAGGTTGAAGTACTGGGTGTGCAGGGTGATCCACAGGTTGTTGCGGGCGTCGCGGCGTGTCAGGGCGGCCCGTTCCAAGGCCCGCTCGGCGCTGCGCACGGCATCGGCGCTGCTCGACCAGGGCAGCAGCCCTATGCTGGCGGTGCTGGAGAGGATCAGGTTGCTGCCGCTGCTCTCGCGCAGGCTGTAGTCGGCCCCACCCGACAGCTTGAAGCCCAGGGCGGCCTGGGCGGCCTCGAGCTGCCGCACTGCGCTCTCGTAGTTAAGGTCGGCGCTTTTCCAGTCCAGGGTGCGGGGCAAGGTCTGGAGGGCCTGGGGGAGCTCGAGGCCCTGGGCCAGGGCGGGAGGGGCCAGGGCCAGCAGGGTTGCGAGGGTTGGAAATAGTCTCTTCAAGGCGTTACCTCCGCCGCAGCCAATATTCTGCGATCCTTGTGTACAGGCTCAGTACGAGATGTGTAGTTTTGGTGAAGGCCCTTGTACCCAAACGGCAGGAGCCCCCACCTCAATCTGAAAGAATCCCGTACCACCGCGTAAGCAAAGCTTACGGTATGAAGGGGCTATAGAGGGTTGTGTTAGAGACTGTCTTAAAACTTTCCCAGACGATATAATCGAGCATGAATAGTCGAGCAAGCTGCTACCCAAGCGATATTTCGGACAATGAGTGGGCGATACTCGAACCGCTAATGCCCGAGCCCTCCTGCTTCACCCATAGACCAAGGGAACATAGCTGGCGAGAAATCCTCAACGGTATCTTCTACATCACTCGCTCTGGATGCTCCTGGCGCATGATGCCTAGCGATTTGCCACACTGGAAGACGGTCTATCACTACTTCAGGCTGTGGAAAAAGAGCGGATTCATCGAGCGACTCCATACCACCCTGCGGGAGAAGACCCGTGTCCAGGTAG
>NZ_JHVI01000040.1 GCF_000620065.1 Meiothermus cerbereus DSM 11376
CGGATTACTCCTTCGCACGCTTGGGTAGGGGCATCTGGGTATTACAGAGTCCATTACTGGTATTCCTCTCCGACCCTTTCAGGTCGCAAACGGCTGAAGCCGGGGGCTTGTAGCCCGTCTATGACCAGGCCGAGCGATGGAGCCCGTGGCAGTTTCCCTTCAGGGACCGGACTTCGTCCGGTACGCCAGCGGACAGGGCGCTGATGTCGCTACGTTGCGAGCAGGTTAAAGACCCACTCCGGGGTGCTTCCCCAGCCCCGGACCCTGGAAGTCCCGGTTGCAGACAAGCTTCGGGGTGTGCGCGAAACGGATCGGGACGTGCGCCGGTTCGCAACATGGCCGAGGGGAGCGGTACGGAAACGTCCGCCCGTACCCGTCACCAGCCCCGTAAGGGGTCCCGAAAGGGAAGGAGAAAACATGATTTTCGTGCTGGACAAAAGGAAAAAGCCGCTCATGCCTTGCAGCGAGAAGCGTGCTCGGTTCCTGCTCACCCGAGGCCGGGCGTTTGTAGTTCTACCTATATTGTTAAGAGTCCCGAGTCATCTAAATTCGAGGCTATGCTGGAAGTTAACCGCCGATGCAACAGCATCGAAGAGCTCAGGCATGACCCTGAGCTTCTTGATAGTCCAGTCGGTCGTGTTTTTCCGGGCGTGAATCATTCACTCCGGGCGGTTCGCCCCGACCTACCCCCAACTTCAGCAGATATCGTGATTATTGGAGGCGGGATTATTGGCAGCGGCATAGCCTGCCACCTCTGGCACGTACCCAGCCTGCGGCGCCGGATGATCCTGCTGGAGAAACACTCCTTCCTCGCTGGGCAGTTCTTCCAGGCCATGAACGCCACCGGGCAAAGGGTCATGCGCAGCCCCTACGAGCACCACATCGCCCCGGACGGCGACATGCAGATGCTAGACTTCGCTCGTCTTCACCTCGACCAGTTGACGTCGCTCGAGCGCGAGCAGGTCTGGCTGGGCCTCTCGGGCCAGCGCGCCGTAGTCCCGCTCGACGTGTTCATCGGCCACTCGACCCACATGATCGGGGTACATCAGCTCCGCAAGATCGCCTACCGCGCGCGGGTAATCTCGGTTAGACCTGACCCGGGGCGGGACGGATATCTGATCGCTACCGCCGAGGGGCCGGTCATCCGGGCCAAGACAGTCATCCTGGCAGCGGGCAACCGCGAGGCTGTGTGGCCGCAGGTTTTCTCGGAGGCTGCCCGCCGCTATCCCGCGCAGGTGTGTTCGGTATACGCGAAGCCAGCGCTCAACCCGGGCCAGACGATCGCCGTCGTCGGTAGTGGGCTCAGCGCGGCCCACACCATCCTCCGGGCGCTCGAGGCCGGAGCACGGCCCGTGTGGATCCTACGCCGCGAGGAGCGTTACCGGTGTGCCGATTTCGACACGGCTTATTTCCGAACGGAGGGTATTGCGCGGTTCCGGCGGCTGCCTAGCCTGGCCCGGAAGGTCGGTACGTTGCTGGAGGAATCCCGTGGCAGCATCATGCTGGAGTTCCTGCCGCGGCTGGGCAGCCTAGAAGAAGCGGGCGTCTTACGGGTTCACCGTCATGCCACGGTGTTGGCTGTCCGAGCATCAGCCAGCGGCCGCCTCGAACTCAACCTGTCATCGGGCGCCGATGAGCATGTGGACTTGGTGATTTTGGCGACCGGCCTATCCCCTGACACGCAGCTTCTGCCGGATGAGGTCGAGCTCCTCGCCGATCGTTACCCGGTTCTGGAGGACGGCACGCTTGAGGTCAGCGGCCACCCAGGCCTCTTCGCAGCCGGGCCACTGGCCTCTTTGACGCTTGGTCCCGCCGCCAAGAACGTGGATGGGGCTAGGCTGGCCGCACAAGTGATCATCCCGGCACTCATCGAAAAATTCAGTGGCAGCCGTCCAGCTTCCTTCACGGTTCGGGGGAATTTCGCCGTCAGTTTCCCGCTGAAGGCAGGTGTGCGATGACCCAGCACCGGTCAGGCGCTTACTACCTCCCCGAGGAAGAGTTGGAGCGCGCCATGGTACTCATGCGCTACGGAACGTCCGAGCTCCACGCGGTCTTCGGGCTCTGCCACGTCGCCCAGGATCTGACCGCACAGCTGTGCTGGATCGAACGCGCAAGCCATAGCGAGCGGGCTGCTGAGCTGTTGGAGGATCTGGAGGCAGAGGGGCAGCGCGAGGCCGACAGCCTGATCCAGCTCTTGAAGTCCGCAATCTGTGAGGAATGGGGCTACTGCAGGCGCCGTGTGACGGATGGGCTCGGCGATCCCCGCCGCCTGGTTCAAGAGCTTTCCCGCCTCATTTACAACTACTTATGCTTAGACGAAAAGGGGGTGAGAGCCGTAGATCGATCTTGGGTACTCCTGGCAGCGGTAGTGCTTGCGAGATCAGACTTGGGAAAACTCTGCCGCTGTGCGGGTTGAGAGGAGTTAGGGTCTAGGTTTCCTTGCAGACACGACGGAGGGAAAGATGCTGAGGTCGAAGGACTTGCACATGGCGGCTACCATCGACATGGAGAGCCGCACCATCATGGTCTCAGGGGCGATTGATGTCAACCGGGTCACTATCGTCATGCGGGTGCCGATCCCGGAGCCCGGGGAATACACGCTGGTCAAGGCGGAGACCAACCTGACCGATGAGCCCTGGCTGTGCTGGCAGATCACCCTCGGAGAAGGGGTTTCGCTCCCGCTGCAAAACCCTACGAATCTGCTGCTTTCGCGCCAATTCCGCAAGGCCAAGTACCTGGCGGACCGGGGCGCGATCCTTTTCTGGGATGGCGAGGTCCGTCCGGGCGACGCCATCTTCAAGATGGCGCGGCTGAACATCTCCGGCAACTACATGATCCTGTCGCATAACCGCGGGGGGTTAACCGACGGCATCTTTGACGAAGACGAGGACGAGTCCGACGATACCGGGCTTGAGCAGGACACCCCGCGGATCGACCTGCCCGGGGCCTTGGACCGCTACTACGAGCACATCACGAGGCACGGCTTCGGTGACGATCTGCCCAAGATTGAGGTCGAAACACCGGTAAGGATCGTGCAGCCTGGGGAAATCGACATCCTCTCCTTCACGAACCTCCCCCAAGCCCATTCGGGCGGCATCCGGCCGCGGGAGCGAGCCTGAAGGAGTGCTGGTGCCGTTCAGAGGAGGCCTTATGGCCTCCGCTTTTGTAGGATCAGCCGGCTTATGATTGTCCTGGAGGGGGTTTCCAAACGCTACCGGGTGCTCGAGCCCGGGCGTGGCCTCGGGGGCTTCGTGCGGAGCCTGGTGAAGCCGCGTTACCGGGAAATTACCGCCCTGGACAACATCAGCCTCACCGTCCCGCAGGGGCAGGTGGTCGGCTACATCGGACCCAACGGGGCAGGCAAGTCCACAACCATCAAGATCATCGCGGGGATCGTCCGCCCCTCGGCGGGTCGGGTTGTTGTGGCGGGCCGAGACCCGTTCCGCCAGCGCACCGCCCACCAGCTGGAACTCGGGGTGGTGATGGGCCACCGCACCCGGCTTTTCTGGGACCTGCCGGTGCTGGAGTCGCTCCGCTACCACGCCAAGGTGTATCGCCTCAGCCAGAGTGGATTGGATCAGCGCATCGGTGCCATGGCCCGGCAATTCGGCATCGAGGGGTTGCTCTCGCAGCCGGTACGCCAGCTGAGCCTTGGACAGCGCGTCCGGTGCGACTTGGCCCTCGCCTTCCTCCACCACCCCAGGGTGCTCCTGCTCGATGAGCCTACCATCGGCCTGGACTTCGACAGCAAGGCGTTGCTGCGGTCCGCTATCCGTCAGGTGGCCTCTGATCTACAGACGACCGTCATCCTGACGTCGCACGACTTGGACGATGTTGAAGCCTTGAGCGATCGTATCGTCCTGCTCGACGAGGGCCGAGTCCTCTACGACGGAACCCTCCGACAACTCCGAGCCCAGCACGGCGTACTCCCCGAGCTCCGGCTAAGGCTCGAAGCCGGGGCGGATCAGGTGCGCGCTTGGCTTGAGGGGCTGGGCGGAGTACGGGAGGTCTACACCCACGACGGCTGGGTGTGCGTCGCCCATGAGGGGGGAGGAGCCCCTGCGGCTGTGCTTGCGCGCCTTCTTCCACAAACCCCGGTCAGGGAGATGACCACCCACGAACCCTCGATCGAGGAGGTACTCCGGCGGGTCTACCGGGGAGCAAGGTAGAGATGATCCCTTATACCGCCAACCTCCGTGTCGGATTTCAGCTGGCCCTCGCATACCGTAGAGCGGCCGCGGTCTGGGTCGTCGGAGAGCTGGCGCTCCTGGTGGCATTTTACTTTTTGTGGCGCGCGGTTTTCCTTTCCGTACCCGCAGGGTCATTTGCGGATCGGGACTTCGCTGCTTTCTACTTGTACTTATTGACCGCGCGACTCGCAGCGCGATTCACCGGCGGGCCTGCCTGGGGGTTCTTTGCCCAGCGCGTCCGTGTGGGAACCGTTGTGTACGACTTGGTACAGCCGGTCGAACTGGAGTATGCCCTCCTAGCCCGGTGGTTAGGGCAGAAGGCCGGACAGTTGGTCATGGCGCTGCCGGCCTACGCCACCGCAGCGTTCGTCTCCGGGGCCTGGAGCGCTGGCGAGTGGCGGTTGGGGTGGTTCTTCCTGAGCCTGGTGGTGGGTTTTGCCTGTGCCTACTTTTTCGAGTTCTTGATGAGCCTCTCGGCTTTCTACACTAGCGCGCAGCAGGGGATCAACGAAGCCAAGGCCCTGGTCGTGGCGCTCCTGAGCGGGGCATTTTTCCCCATTGACCTGCTGCCGGATCGCTACGCCCTTCTAGCCAGTCTGCTGCCTTTCCAGGCCTTTATCTACCTTCCTGCGCGCATGCTGCAGCCGTCCATGCCGGAGAGCGAGATCTTCCGCGGACTGGCGGTGCAGCTGTTCTGGCTCCTGGTGCTTGCTGCAAGCTCCCGCTTCCTCCTCGGACGAGTACGCCAGCGGTTCAACGTGCAAGGAGGATAAATGACCCACTACCTCGCCCTCGCGCTGGCCGCCCTGAGGCTGCAATTCGCGACCTGGAAGCAGTACCGGGTGGACTATACCGCTGGCGTGCTCACCGTGCTCCTGGAGCAGGCCCTGACCCTGGTGCTTTTCTCCGTCATCTTCACACACGTGCCGCAAGTCCGCGGCTGGACCTTCCCCGAGATGCTCGTGCTTTACGGGTTGAACCGAATGGCGCTCGGCCTTGCCGACACTCTGGGGGAGAGCCTATGGTGGGTCGGCAGCTACGCCCAGGACGGCAGCCTGCTGCTCTACAAGCTCCGTCCGCTCGGGGTACTCTTCCAGCTCCTCACTGAGCGGATCCACTTCGAGCGGATTTCAGGATGCCTGACCGGGCTGATCCTGGTCCTCCATGGAGCGTCCGCGGCCGGGGTGGAATGGACTGCCGGTAAGGTTGCCACGGTCCTCTTATTTGTTCTCCTGGGCGCGTTCATCTATCTCGGGCTCATGATCCTGGGGGCTGCCGTAGCCATGCGGGTCATCGGCAGTTTGGACGCCATCACGACCTTGTGGAGCTTAACCGAGTTCGCCAAGTACCCGCTTCCCATCTTCGGTCGAACCGGGGCCTTTCTCCTGACGTTCGTCGTCCCGCTGGCGCTGACCGGCTATGTTCCTGCCGCTCTCCTGCTCGACGAGCACACACGCACAGCAGGCACCATCGCCCTTGCCGAGGCTTTGGTCGCTGCCGGCGCGTTCTTCGGCTTGTGCCTGCTGGCGTGGTCGTGGGCCCTCCGCGCTTATGAGGGGACTGGGAACTGAGAGCCAACCTGCGGCGATAGCGGTGGGGGTGCTTAATGGGCATGAGGTATCGCAAGGTCGGTAAGTGGGGCCTTCAGGTCTCCGAGATCGCCCTGGGTGCCTGGGCCAGCTTCGGAGATTGCGTGAAGGATGTGGGCGAGGTCAAGAAGATCGTGTGTCTGGCCTACGAGTCCGGCGTCAACTTCTTCGATAACGCGGACACCTATGCGAACGGATGCGCTGAAGAACTCATGGGCAGCGTGCTCGCCGAGTACCCACGCAGCACCCTCGTCCTCGCCTCGAAGGCGGGATGGCCTGTGTCCGGGTGTCCCAATAGCCAGGGCCTCTCCCGCAAGCACCTGCGCGCCTCTCTGCAGGCCAGCCTTCAAAGGCTACGAACGGATTATCTGGATATCTACTTTGCTCACCGCCACGACCCGGATGTACCCCTCGAGGAGATTGTCACGACCATGAGCGCGTTCGTTGATCAGGGGCTTATCCTCTACTGGGGAACCAGCGAGTGGCCTGTCGCACGGCTGGCGGGTGCATGCGAGTTTGCCAGGGCGAATGGGCTGCATCCACCTATCTGCGAGCAGGTTGACTACTCGATCCTTTACAGGAAGCGGTGGGAAAACACCCTGGCGCCGGAGGCGGAGCCGCTCGGATTGGGCTTGATGGCCACGAGCCCGTTGGCGATGGGGGTGCTCACCGGGAAGTACGACGACGGGATCCCCCCCGGTAGCCGGTTGGCCCGGCATAAGGTGCTGAAGGAAGCTCTGCTGACGCCTCACAACCTCGCTCGTGTGCGGGAATTGGCGGCGGTCGCTGCCGAGCACGGAATGACCCGGGCTCAGCTCGCGCTAGCTTGGGTTTTGCGACGCAAGGAGCTTTCATGCGCCATCGTGGGAGCCACCGGGATAGGGCAGCTTCAGGAAAACCTTGGTGCGGCCGGGGTAGTGCTCGCACCCGAGGCCGTGGCACAGATCGAGCGGATTATAGGTGGCAAAAGCTCAACCGCGAGCACCACTTGACCACCTACTGTCCTTATCGGAGTTGGCGACGGTATGCACGCACGGGACAAACCTCTCCCGATCCTCCGAGCAACTACCCGCCGGGAACGCCTCGAGAGGGCCCGGCACATCGCAGATTGGATCCTGGGCCATTACTCGGACGCGGTTGTGGCCATCGGAATCTATGGGTCCACCGCACGGGGCTCCGACGAGCCCTACTCCGACCTGGAGATGTCGGTCCTCATGCGAAGCTCACCCACCCCCGGCAGGGACGAGCGCTACGTGCAAGGGCTCAAAATCAGCGTCGAATTCCACACCGTGGGGTCGGTCTACCGGCGCCTGCAGCGGGTAGACCTGACCTGGCCCTTGTGCGTAGACCAGTTTGTCTCGGTCTTATCCCTGTACGACCCGGAGGGGCACTGGCCCAAGCTAAAGCTGCTCGTTGATCAGCTGCCGTCCGGATCGTTCGTGCAAGCCATTCGCGAGGGGATCGTGGGGGAATTGTTGGAGAACTTCGCCAAGCTGGAGAATGCCCGAAAACGCGACGACGCCCCTGCAATGCGATGGATCGCCTGGAACCTCGCGTGGGATGTGGCCATGATCTCCGCCCTCATGAACCGGGCATACTTCACCTCTTGGTCGCGCACACCCGACGAGATCCTCCGACTGCCGTCGCTGCTGCCCGCGGTTAAGAGCCTCGTGGAGAAGTTCCGCAACGGCGATCTGCGCAGCGCCAAGGGGCTCCATCGTTGTTGCGAAGCCGCAGTGAGGGGGGTTGTGCAACATGTGGCAACCCTTGGCGTCCACGTCCAAGTCGAACCGTCCCTGGCAGGACCTCCCCGGGAGCAGATCGGGGGAGGTGGGCCCGGATCGAAACGATAAGCGTTGTGGAGGAGGAGGATGGCTAATAAGGACACCCGAACACTCGAGGAAAGGATAGAGGAACTACAGGCGGTGGTGACGAAGCTCTTCGTCCAAATGGATGCCCAGCGTATTGGAGGTCCGGGGAATGCCGGTGCTGCTGATGGCGGCGAGTTGCCGGACTTTGGCCCTTGGATGGACACGACATGTTGCTACGCCAGGGTCATCGCCCTTCGGACCGACCTCCAGGGTCGCTTCCAGTTTGCCACACTTAAACTGCTGCACGACTGCTCTGATGAGCGCCGACCTGCCTGGAGAGAGGGCGCCATCTTCGACCTGCGCAACCCGGCCTGGGAGGCTGAACTGAAGCGAGCCCAGAACTATGACCTGCTGGTTGGTGTAAGGGTTCTTCCGGACGGACGAGTCGTCGGGATCGAACTGGCACGCCCTAACAAGAAACCCCGGGCCTCGACGCCCGGCGTTTCCCAGTTGCGAGCGGAAAGGGCACCAAAAGTGGACAAGGAGGCTCCGTAACTTTAGAAGGTGGTGAAGTCCAGAGCTATGCCCCCAACGGCCCCAGTCCCACCCTTTGACCCCCTGTCGCCGGAGGTCCTTGCCGACCCCTATCCAGCGTACGCGCGCCTGCGTATGTCGGACCCTGTGCACTGGGGGATTCCCCACACGCGCGCCGGAGCGTGGTATGTATTCCGCCACGCCGACATCGCGAGCCTCCTCAGGGATCCGCGGTTGTCGCGACGACGACCGGCTACTGGGAGGGGAGTCCCCTCTGGAAGACCCATTTCCGAGCCATACCGTGGCTTTTTGCGGATGATGGCTCAACAGGTGGGATTTCAGAATACTGTTGGTCACGCTCGTCTGCGGGCGGTGATGGGGCCGCTTTTGTCTCCGCGTGCAGTCGCTGGTGTAGTCCCGCGAGTCGAGTGGGTCGCCCGCAAGCTGCTACAGGACATCGAGGACCAGCATTCCATGGATGTACTCAACGAGTATGCTCTTCCGCTGGTACTCAGGGTGTTGGCGGAATTGCAGGGCGTTCCGGAGAGTTCGTTCGAGGAGTTGCGCGCCTGGATCGGGGTGATCTCCAGTGTGAGCTCTTCCTCTCCCAAGGAAGAGCTTCTAAGAGCCAACCGGGCGGTGGCCGAGTATGGCCAGCTGGTAGAAGGACTCGCGGGGGAGGCTGGGGGGAGCCCCCAGGGAACCGTGCTGGCTGGCATGTTAGCTGCGCGGGAATTAGGACAGGTCAGCCAAACAGAATTCGTCGCGAACCTGCTGGCCTTGCTCGACGCTGGTACCCAGACCACCGCTGACTTCATTACGAACAGCGTGTTGGTACTCTTGAGCCACCAGGACCAGCTCAAGCTTCTCAGGGAGGACCCGCAGTTGCTGGGCTACGCAGTCCAGGAACTCTTGCGCTTCGAAAGCCCAGTGCAGATCGTTGGCCGCTGGGCAACTGAGAGCTTCGTTTTTCAGGGTAAAGGGATCGAGCGGGGCCAAGTCGTGTACCTAGTCCTGGGCTCGGCTAACCGTGATCCCAGCTGGGTGAGCGATCCGGACCGGCTTGACTTAAAAAGGAAGCTGGACCGTACAGCAGCCTTTGGCGGAGGAACCCACTATTGCCTAGGTGCCCCGCTAGCCCGCCTGATAGGGGGAAAAGCTCTAGAGATTCTTCTACAGTGGAAAGGCAGCTTGTCTTTGCAGACCAGCAGGCTTATATGGCGGCCCGCGTTCGGGTTTCGTGGGCTTACTGAGCTGAGGGTATCATGGTAATGGCAGCATGCGTATTTCAGAAGATTCGAGCCACACTTTTCGTCGGAAGCCGAGCCGGTGATTCAGTAACTCACCTTACGCGGCAAAGCTGAGAGACTGTCGTAAAAGTCCGCTATACTTGAAGGGTGGCTTCTACACGGAGATCTTACCCCAGCGACCTGTCGGACGCGGAGTGGGCCATCCTGGAGCCGTTGATCCCCGCCCCCAAGCCCGGTGGCCGACCCGCAAAGGTGCCGAGGAGGGAGATCGTCAGCGCCATACTTTACGTCCTGGAAAACGGCATCAAGTGGCGGGCCATGCCCCATGACTTACCCCACTGGTCTACGGTCTACCACTACTTCCGCAAGTGGCAGAAGGAGGGGGTCTGGGAGCGGGTGGCCCAGGCCCTGGTCCGGTGGGATCGGGAGCGAGAAGGAAGGCAGGCTTGCCCCAGCGCTCTTGTCATGGATAGTCAGTCCGTCAAGACCACGGAAAAAGGGGGCCCCGGGGACACGACGGGGCGAAGAAGGTCAAAGGGAGAAAGCGGCAGAACACGGGGGGCCGTCTCTTGAACGGAAGGGGTGTGGGGCGGCAGTCCCCGACCAGACCGCAGTTCGGTTGGTCGGGGAAGGATAGCCCCGCCAGGACAAAGTCCTGTATACTGTTTTTGTAGGTCGTCCCCGGAACGGGGATGCGCGTAAAGGGAGCCGCAGGCGAGTGTCCTACACACGTTTGAGCCTGTGAGGATGGTCGCGCGAAACTCCAACCAAAGTTGGTTGCGAGTAGTTCATGGCCTTTGTCCACCCGGCCAATGAGCACGACAAGTGGGGTGGGCAGGCGTTGCTTTTGGGGATGGACCTCTCCTTGTGGCCCCGGGTGCGCAAGCTCTTTGTGGACTGGGGCTACCGGGGTTTGCGGGAGGTGGCTAGGGGGCTGGGACTGGAGCTGGAGGTGGTGGCCCGTCCTTACGCGGGGGTGCGGGGGGTCTGGGTGCGGGAGGGGGAGGAGGTGCCGGAGATCCCGCGGGAGGGTGGGTTCAAGCCCCTGCCCAAGCGGTGGGTGGTGGAGCGGACCTTTGCCTGGATGGGGCGAAACCGACGGCTGGGGAAAGATTACGAGTACCCCCCTGAGGTAACGGAAGCCTGGATGTATTTAGGCATGATACGCTTGCTGGTGAAGCGGCTGGCCAGGGCCGCTTAAGCTGGAGGAGGGGACTTTTACAACAGTTTCTGAAATGGCATAGATTGAAAAGGTGAATCCCCAGCCCCTGGATTTGTACACCGATTACTTGTTGAGCAGCTTTGGAGCGGCGACGGCCACAGGATTGTCGCGGATGGTGGATGGAGCCATAAGCCACGACCAGATCACCCGCATGCTGGGGGGAGATTGACAAGGCTCGGTGCAGTTGTGGCGCAAGGTCAAAGCCACGGTGCGAAAGATACAGCGTGAGGAAGGGGTGCTGATTCTGGATGATAGCATTTTGGAGAAACCCTACACGGACGAGAACGATATAGTGGCCTGGCAATAGCAAAGAGCGGATGGTCAAGGGGATCAACTTTGTGAGCCTGTTGTATCACAGCCAGGGGCTGACCTTGCCGGTAGGCTACGTGCTGGTGGAGAAGACGGAAGTCTATGTAGATCAGAAAAGTGGCCAGCGCAAACGCCGCAGCCAGGTGAGCAAGAATGAACACGCCCGCTACCTGCTGCAAACCGCAGTGCATAACCAGATTCCCTTCCAGCACGTGCTCAACGACGTCTGGCTTGCCTCGGCGGCGAACATGCGATTTATCGTGCTGGACATGAAGAAGCACTTTGTGATGCCGCTCAAAAGCAATCGCAAGGTAGCGCCAGGTTATCGGCACCGCCGGTATGCGCTGTGCGCACCCCCTATGAGCCAAGAACAACAGCAAAGGGGTCAATGGACAGGAGTGGAGGGTCTGGACTACCAAGACCCCACCCCCCGGCAGGTATATCTGGAAGGGGTTCCCTTCCCCCTGCTGCGGGTTCGGCAAGTCTTCACCCACGAAGATGGGAGCCAGGGGGTGTTGTATTTGTGTAGCAGCGATACCACCCTGGACTTTGAACGGATGATCGAGCTCTATCAAAAACGATGGGAGATCGAGCGCTTTCATCAATCCATCCGACAAAACGCTGCCCTGGCCAAGTCGCCTACCAAGACCCTGACCACCCAGGCCAACCATTTCTTTGCGGCTATGTGGGCCTTTGTCAAGCTGGAACTCCTCTCCCACCAGACCCAAATCAACTACTTCGCCCTCAAGGCCAAGCTCTATCTGGTTGCCAGTCGGGCTGCTTTTCAGGAACTACAGCAGATCAAAGCTCAACTGACCGCGTAAGGTATACCTTCGTTTGCTACCGCATAGCCCCACCCCAGCCATTCTGAGGAGGACATGACTGCGAACCAGATTGTGGGCTAGGATGAGGAGGTTTATCCGGGCTACGAGGCCCCCGAAGCTCTTGCTCTCTACTTGGCGAAGCCGGAAAGACCTGACCAGGACGCCAAAGCGCACCTCTATCCAGTTTCTCCCCATCCACTCCCTCCACCTAGCGGAACCCCCGGTCCCCCAGGACCGGGCCCAAGCCCGAATCTTCCACCCGGCCCCGGGCCCAGATCTCCCCGGTGTTGCCCGGCAGGACGCCCCAGCGCACGGGGTATGAAAACCTATGCTGGGGTAGGAAGCAGGCGTGCGCCCGAGGATGTGCTAAAGCTGATGGGGAAGATTGCCCGGCGGCTGGCGGAGCGGGGCTGGGCGCTGCGAACGGGTGGGGCAGAAGGGGCTGACCGGGCGTTTGAGCGGGGAGCCCGTGCGGGGGGTGGAGCGGTCGAGGTGTTTCTGCCCTGGCCGGGATACAACGGCTACCGGGAAGGAGCGCTGAAAGCCCCGAGCTCGGAGGCGGTGCGGCTGGCGGCAGCGTTGCACCCGGCCTGGAATCGGCTCTCTCAGGGCGTGCAGAAGCTCATGGCCCGCAATAGCCACCAGGTGTTGGGGGCTGGCCTCGATGACCCGGTGGCCTTCGTCCTCTGCTGGACACCGGACGGGGCCGAGTCGGAGCAAGAATGCGGGCCGGAAACTGGTGGCACGGGGCAGGCGATCCGGCTGGCCTCGAGGTGGGGCGTGCCCGTGGTCAACCTCAAAAGAGAGGACGCGTTGGAGAAGATAGCTCGGCTGGTCAAGGGTTGAACCAGGGGGCGGCAGGAGCCGCCCCCCTCCGGTGGGCATGAAAACGCTAGCGATCACCATCGGGGTCTTCAGGAATCAGGTCTATGCCTACCGGCTGCGACAGGGCGAGGAGGGGCGGGTGCGCCTCGAGTTCGGTCTCAAGGGGAGCGAGCGGGTGTGGGAGTGGCGGCCCTGGAAGGAGGGGGGCCTGGAGCAGATGCGGACGCTGTACCAGACCCTCCAGGCGCACGACCGGGGGCGGTGGCTGAAGGTGGAGTAGTATTACATGGTATGATATACCCATGCGAACCACCATCTACCTGCCCGATGACCTCGCCCGGGTGGTGGAGGCCTATCTGAAGGAGCACCCCCAGACCAGCCTCTCGGCCCTGGTGCGGGAAGCGCTGGAGGCCAGGTTGCGCCGCAACCCGGCGGCCCTTTTGGATCTGGCCGGGGTCGTCGAGAAGGCCTCAGGGAGTGCCGGGGAAGGGGCTGAGGACCGCCTGTACCGCCAGGAGCGATGACCCCGCAAAGGCTGGTTCTGGACTCGGGGCCGCTGATCGCGCTCTTCCACGCCGCCGACCCCGACCACGAGGCGGCGGTGCGCGGGTTCCGCGCGCTGGCGGAGGGGAATAGCCGCCTGATCACCCCCCTGCCGGTGGTGTTCGAGGTGTACAAGTGGCTGCTCTTCGAGGGGGGTGCGGCGGTGGCCCGGCGGGCCCTGGAGGGGATGGTGGAGGCGTTGGAGGTCGTTCCGCTCGGGCTGGAAGACCTCGAGGCCATCCGGGTGCTGCTGGCCTCGAGGCCGGAGTGGAGGGGCACCCTGGAGGACGCGGGCGTGGTGCTCCTGGCCCTGCGGTCCAAAGCCCCGGTGTGGACGCTGAACTACCGCGACCTGGGGGTGTTCAGGGAGCTGTCGTTCTGGGCGGGCTGAGGGCTCTTGCCCCCTTGTCGCTCCTGAGCGAGTGGCGAGGGGGCAAGAACCACACGGTATTGCCTCTACGTGGTAATCTGTTCCCAGGAGGTAAAACCATGATCAGCACGGCAGTCTGGAGCAGCCGGATTCAGGCCGCTCTGGGGCGTGAGCCTCGGAGCGTGCAGGAGGCCCTCGAGGGTCTCCGGCAGGTCCTCAGGAGGGACGGGGTGAGCAAGGAGGAGTTCTTCAGGGCGGCCCGCGAGGGGTGGCGCTTCGAGCGCTTCCCCAAGGGCGACCGGGTGGCCCTCATCGTCTGGGCGGCCCTGAAGGAGGCCCTGGAGAAGGCCCGCAAGCACCTCGGCCATGGGACTCCCTCCACCCTGGTCGTTCGCAAGGACGACTCGGTGAAGGAGGAGGTCAAAGGGGTCAAGCCCGTGGGAACGTGGAAAGGCCCGGATCGGGTCTATGAAGTGTTCCCGTGGGACTTGCGTACCGCAGTGCGTAAGGGAACTCAAATCCAGCACCCCCAGTACGGCCAGGGAACCGTCCTCGAGGTGAACGGCAATGCCGTCACCGTGGGCTTCAAGGTGGGCCGTAAGAAGCTCGCTCTGAAAGCTACCAAGAGGATGCTCCTGGACAAGTACGCAGCCCAGCCCGACCGCCGGGTAGCCGACGCCAAGGGCTGGCTCGAGCGCTTCCTCTCCTCCGCTGAGGAAGTCCGGGGGATGAGCCGCCTGGAGCGGGAGGAGGAGCTCGCGGGCAACCCGCACTTCTCCGAAGGCCTCGTCTCGCAAGAGACGGTGGAGCGGCTGGCGAAGGTGGGTATTGCGGTAGACCCCTACAACCTTGAGGGACTGGCTTCGCTGGTGGATTCCCTCGCCGCCCGGGAAGAGAAGTTCAAGGAGGGCATCCTGGGGATCACCCTCCTCAGAACCCGTGACGGCCTTGCCGTCGGCTTCCGCAAGCCGGGCTTGTGGGAGACGAAAGTCGCTCCCGACGCAGGGCGTGAGAGCTTTGCCGCGCTCGTCGAAGCGCAGATGGCCCACGTGGTTCTGGCGGAGATGCTCCAGGAAGAGGGCTGGTCGGTGGGCGAGGTGCGCGGGCACCTCGGCAAGCTGGCCCGGGCTCTTTCACCGGCTGATGCCAAGCGGCTCTTCGGTCTCTTGCAGGAGATCGCCGCCCTCCGCCTCTTGAAGGCGGAACTGCATCGTGCCGGGTTTGCACCCGTTCGGGCCGTCGCTTACCGCGACTCGAGCGGGGAAGTCGTCTACACCGCGCCGGTGTACGGCTAAAGGTAAGCGTCCTTTCCTGCCTCTCGGAGAAAGTCCTTTTCTCTGAGGGGTTCTTCTTTTGAGAGCCAGGGGGCCTGCGGCCCCGACGGGATGGGCAAGGAGGTCGGTATGGAGTTCAAGAAGGTCAGCAGCGGGTACATGGTCAGGAGCGAGGGCAAGGTGCTCACGCGGGCTAACCCCGGCTGGGGCGGGGCGGTGGGCACCTTGCGGGGGCCGGACGGGGTGGAGTGGCGGTATTTCCCCACGCTGGACGAGGCCCTGCTGGATCCCGATTTCGGGTCGCTGGTGGAGGCCGGTGAGGCGTGGTGGCGGGAGGTGGAGGCGTGAAGGTTGTCTCGCGCCCCCGCTTCATCTACCCCAACCTCGGGCACGGTCATGCCTGGTACGGCGTGGACGTGTACCGGCTGGGGCTGGCGGTGCTGGTGGTGTTGCGCGACCAGGACGACCATGAGGGTCCCAGCCTGACCAATGCCCTGGAGGGGATGGCCCGCAAGGTGCGGCGGGAGCTCCTCGAGGAGGCCGGGCTGGCGGGCCTGAAGACCCACTGGATCACCTGGAGCCGCACCGACGGGATCGCCAGCGTGGTCAGCTTCACGGACGAGGAGGCCCTGGCGGGCCCCCGGTGGAGCTACCTCCCCCCCGCCGAGTTCGCAAAGGTTCTCGCCGCCTTCGGGGCGGAAGACCAGTTCGAGGCGTGGATCCGGGAGGGGGCGCTGGAGGTGGAGGAGTGGATCGAAAGTACAGGCGAGGAGCGCAAGCGCCCGGATTGAACAGCAAAGCGAAGCCAGGGGGCCTGGCCCTCCAGGCCCCACAGCACGAAGCAAACCCCGTAAGACCCCACCGGAAGGGGGGCAGGGGGTTGGAGGTGCTCTATGAGCAAAGAATCGAACAGCATCGGCGTTTTCGTGCCCGTCGAGGTCAGCGAGGAGAAGACCTTCTGGAACCGCATCGGGGCCGCGTTCGTCATAGACCCCGCCGGGTAGCCGGGTGAGCCTTGCGGCTCTCCCAGCCCCCTCAGAACCGTGCGTGCGACTTTCACCGCACACGGCTCAAGCCTTCAAGCCC
>NZ_JHVI01000041.1 GCF_000620065.1 Meiothermus cerbereus DSM 11376
CAGTGGCCCGCCGGGCCCTGGAGCGCATGGTGGAGACATTGGAGATCGTCCCGCTCGGGATGGAAGACCTCGAGGCCATTCGGGTTCTGCTGGCGGCCAGGCTGGAGTGGAAGGGCACCCTGGAGGACGCCAGCGTAACCCTGCTGGCCTTGAAGACCAGGGCTCCAGTGTGGACGCTTAACTACCGTGACCTGGGAGTGTTCAAAGAGCTTTCGTTTTGGGCGGCCTGAAAGGGGTGGTACTCACAAGCGGCTTGGAGCGATATGCGGCCCTTGGGTAGAGGGGGATCATGACTTTGCGTGACGCCCCACCCCAGATCACTGGGCCCTGGACCTAGCCCAGCCCCCTAACTGCGCCAGGGCGTGAGCACCTTCTCCAGTCGCCCCATCGTCCAGTCCAGCAAGAGCGCCAACAAGGCAACGGCTATGGCTCCTTGTGCCACGAAGGCCAAATTGCTTACTGCCAGCCCTGCGATGATCGGTACGCCCAGCCCACCGCCACCCACCAGCGGGGCCACCGTGGCGGTCGCAAGAATCAACACCAGGCTGGTGCGGACGCCCGCAAGGATCACCGGAAGGGCCAGCGGCAGTTCGACGTGCCAGAGCAACTGCCAGCGCGAATAGCCCATCCCTCTGGCCGCATCCAGCACATCGGCGGGCAAATAAGTAAAGGCCTCAAGGCTGTTGCGCACCACCGGTAGCAGGCCGTATAGGAACAGCGCTAACACCGCCCCGGTAGAGCCGAAGCCAAAGAAGGGCAGGGCCAGCGCCAGCACCGCCACCGGTGGGAAGGTTTGTCCAACAGCCACGATATTCTCGAGCAGAGGTCGAAAGCCAGACCCCACAGGCCGGGTGACAAAAATCGCCAGCGGCAATCCAATCAGAATGACCAAGGCACCCGCACTTGCCGTGATGGTGAGGTGTTGAAGGGCAAGATTCAGCAAGGTTTCGCGTTCGAAGATCGAGCTGCGTGCGCTGGGAAATAAGCTGGACAAAAGCCCTTTCCATAGAGACTGCTGGGCAAATAAAAAGAGCACCAACCCCCACCCCAGCAGCGGCCACAAGAGCGGGTACGGTCGTTTTTCCCGCCGCGTGCTTCCTATGGTTCCTCCTCCGAGGCCGCAGTCAGGAGCGACTCCAGGCGCACCAGCCCCACCACCTGACCTCCTTCGTCGGTCACAGCCAGGCCGCGGATACCATTGGCAAGCAAGAGCGAGAAGGCATCTCGAGCCGTCGCTGAGCGCTTGATGCTGACGGCAGGCCGGTGTGTGCCCAGCGGCTCTATCAGGTCGTTCAGCGGGATGCGGGAGAGCCGCAGCAGGGTGCGCGATGGCCCCAGAAAATCACGTACGAAAGGCGTCTTGGGGCTACGCAAAAGCACTTCCGGTGTATCGTACTGCTCAACGCGACCGCTGTTCATCAAGCAGATGCGGTCGGAAATCCTCACGGCTTCCTCCAGGTCGTGGGTCACAAACAAAACGGTCTTCTTGAGTTCGCTTTGCAGCCTGAGAAATTCGTCCTGTAAACGCTCGCGGGTAGGCGGGTCTACCGCGCCAAAAGGCTCGTCCATCAGCAGCACCGGCGGGTCGGCGGCCAGCGCCCTGGCGAGCCCAACCCGCTGGGCCTGACCGCCCGAGAGCTCGCGCGGGAAACGCCCCGCAAAGGTTTGCGGCTCCAGACCCACCAGGGCCAGCATCTCCCTGGCCCTGGCCTCGCGCTTTTCCTTACTCCAGCCCAGCAGCCGCGGCACCACCATCACGTTCTCGAGCACGCTCATATGGGGAAATAGCCCGATGCTCTGGATCACGTAACCGATGCCCCGACGCAGTTCCACCTCGTCCAGTTGGCGCACGTCCTGCTCGCCGATGAACACCGTGCCTTCACTGGGCTCGATGAGGCGGTTGACCGTGCGAAGCAGGGTGGTTTTGCCACACCCAGAAGGCCCCAACAAAGTCACCAGCTGACCCTCAGCTACTTCAAGACGCACACCCTTGAGCGCCTCGAAATCCCCGTAGCGCTTGACGACATTCTCGAAGCGGATCAAATGCCCACCCTCCGTCTAAGGGCCATACTGGCAAACCGCAGGGCCGAGTCCACCAGCAGAGCCAGCAGGATGATGGGAACCGCACCCAGCAAAACCATGTCGGGTGCGCCACCTTCCACCCCGCGCAGGATGAAGAAGCCCAGCCCGCCCGCGCCGATCAGCGCCGCAACAGTGGTGATGCCGATGGTGAGCGAGGCCGCGCTGCGAATGCCTTCCAGGATCAGCGGTAGGGCCAGCGGCAGCTCGACCCGCCAGAAGAGCTGCTCCGGGCTCATACCCATACCGCGTCCAGCGTCGCGAGCGTCCTCGGGCACGCCGCGCAGGCCGGTGTAAGTGTTGAGCACCAGCGGCAGCAGCGCGTAAAGGGTAAGGGCCAAAACGGCGGGGGCTGCGCCGATACCCCGCACGCCCGATTCTTGCAGAGGCGCGCCCAGCACAATGCGAAGTGGGTCGGGGCCGAGCAGGCTATTGAGCCAGGCTCCAGCCATCGCCAGCGCCAGCAGGCCCAGCGACAACGCCAGCGAGACCGCCAGCCAGCCCGACACGGCCCACAGCAGGCGAAAGGCGAACATCCCCAGCACGATCGCGCCCAGCGCGATTTCAAGGCGCAGCCCCTGCGAGATTGCCGCCAGCAGCGGCAGCAGCAGCCCGAACAAGGCCAGTGAAGGGATGGTCTGCAAGAAGCCGGTCACACCCAGAACCCAGCCCATGCGGGGGTTGCCCGCGGCCAGCACGCCCAGCGGCACCCCCACCACCACCGCCAGTAGCACCGCGCTGCCAGAGAGCGAAAGATGGCGCCATAGCTCGGTAAAAAACTGCTCACGCCAGGACTGGAACTCCACCACCGGCCCTAGCCGGTCGAAAGCACCCAACCCCAGCAAAAGGGCCAGGCCTAGTAGCACCGTCAGCAAAATCCAGCCCCCCTGACGGTAGGCGGCAAAGTAGCCCACGTACAGGGCCAGCAGGGTGAGCCAGAAGCCGCCCGCCGGGGAGACTCGAGCACTCTCCGGCTGCCCACTGAGCAAAGCGTCCGCACCCTGCCCTGTTAGCAACCCCCAGGCCAGCAAGGCCAGCCCGAGCAGCCCTACCTGCGCAGGCCCCTGTGCCCTCGCAACCCCGGCCCAGAGAATGAGGAGCGCCAAAGCGCCAAAACCCTGCCAGTCCCACACATGAAAAGGTTCACCGGGAGCGATTCGGCTGGATTTGAGCTCGAGCCAGGGCAACAGCAGGGCCAGAACCCCCAGGCCAGCGGCCAGCCCAGCCACCGGATCGAGGTAGCGCGGGGGCGTCTCCCTCACCGGATGAAGTTCTTAGAGCGCAGATAGGCCCGGGCCACCTCGGCGGGGTTCTTGCCGCTTACCGCCACCTCGGCATTGAGCTGGGAAAGGGTGGCTTCGTCCAGGGTAGCGAAGACCGGATTGATCAGGGTGGCGAGCTCAGGGAAGCGGTCGAATACAGCCTTGCGCACGGTGATGGCGGGCTGGTAGACCGCCACCGCCCCCCTGGGGTCGGTCAGGGCCACCAGGCCCAAAGCGGCGATGCCCCCATCGGTGCCGTAGGCCATGGCGGCGTTCACCCCGCCCGTGCCGCGGGCCGCGGCCTGCTGGGTCTGGGTGGTGTTGCCGCCGGGCAGAATCACCAGCTGCTCGGGTTTCAGCTTGAAGCCATACACCCGCTCGAAGGCTTTGAGGGCGTCGTCGCGGTCTACGAACTCCTGGCTGGCGGCCAGCCGCACCTGGGCCCCGCCGTTCACCCAGCGGGCGAAGTCAGCCATGGTGCGGAGGTTATTCTGCTGGGCCAGGGTGCGCGGCACCGCAATGGCCCAGGTGTTGTTGGCCGGGGCCGGGTTGAGCCAGACGATGTTGTTTTTGGCGTCGAGCTCCTTGACCCTGGCAAAACCTTTGGCCGCATCGCGGGTTACAGCCTGGGCGCTGGGATCGTTCTTGAAAAACACCCCCAGCGCAGTGCCGGTGTATTCGGGGTAAAGGTCAATCTCACCTGAGGTGAGGGCCTTGCGCACCACATCGGTAGTGCCGGTGCTGCAGCGGTCGTTCACACGGAAGCCGTTGGCCTCGAGGAGAATCTTGACCATCTGGCACAGCACCGCCCCCTCGGTGTCAATCTTGGAGCCCACGGTAATGGGACCTTTCTGGGCCAGGGCCAGGCCCAAACCCAGCGCGATCAGGAAGGCAAATACGCTTTTCATGTTCTCTCCCCTCCCACTCCCTGTCTGTCTGGAGTGTCTTACGTGGCTACCATAACACGTGAGGCAGCGCGGTTTGTTGGCTGGCTTACCCACTTTGGCCCAACACCCGGTGCTGAGCCTCCGGTTTGCCCAGCTTTGGTTTTTACGCAGATGTCGTCCTTCAGTTGGACATGCTAAGGGCAAAATCTTCTGCATACTCAAACCTGGTCAGCAAAAGTGCACATTAGCGCACTCCGGCCCCCCACCAGGATGAGGACCTGGGCTCGTTTTCCACCGCTCCCACAGTCCATGGAGGAAGGGCTTGAGGGGCGAGAGGTCTCGCGGCACCTCGCGCCCGAGGAACGGAAGGAAGAGGCCTACCCTCAGGACCCGCCAGGGATTGATGCCGGAAGGGTTCCTTCCCTCGGTTGACCCACTCCGGCTCCCTGGCGAGCCCCGAAGGCTTTGGACGAGGTTCAGGGAGCGCCTGGCTTTTCCCATCTCCCGGGAAAGCTTGCGCTTGAGGTAGGGGTTCCTCTCAGTTTCTTTGAGCTTCTGGAGCTCCCGGAGGCGGGCCTGGTGGAACCCCTCGGCCTGGGCGAGGAAGCCCTCGTCCCGGAGAAGGGCCCCGTAGCCCTTGGGGAGCTTTTCGGTGAAGCCCAGGGCTCTCCGGCCAATCACATAGGCCGCCGCGATGTCTTTGGAGAGGGAGAGCAAGGGGGCGTACTTCAGCATCCCGATGCTGGAGGTGTCCTGCGGATTGACCTCTAAGACTTCTACACCCCGCTTTCGGGCCAGGGCGTGAATCTTCTGCAAGAGGGAGCGGTAGGCGAAGCGGTGTTGTTTATGGCGAAACGCCCGGCCTGAGCCGTCTCCCCTCCGGGACTTACGGAGGTACTTGAGCTTTTCCGTGGCGATGGCGACCCCGTGTTCCTCGGCGACGGCCACCACCTGGTGGGCGACCTTCCAGAGGAGGAGTTCCTTAGCTCCCTTGTTGGGGGCGAAGTCCACCTCTTCCAGGGGAAGGGTCAGGTAGCGGGCGAGGTTCCCCTCAGGAGAGACCACGGCGAGAGCGAGGTGGTAGGGGTCGGCGTTCACGTCTATCCCCAGCATCCCGTTCTCCTTGGTGTGGGTGGGAGGGGGAAGCTCCTCGGGCCAGGTGAAGTGGGCCTGGACCTGTCCCTCCCTCAGGGAGAGCCCCACGTTGTAGGGAAGCCCCACGTGAACCCGCTCCAGGAGCTTATCCAAGTTAGGGTGGCCCGTCCTCACCAGGGCCTGGGCGTAAGTTCCGTCCCCCAGGTTCACCCGGAGCCAGAGGGCTCCTGCCCTCACCAGCAGCCGGAGGTTGAGGTTGCCCCCCTTGCTCCCGTCGCCCCGGGCATAGAGCAGGCCCTGGCGCTTCTCCTTCCACTCCCTTTTCAGGCGCTTCCAATCTTTGCCTGAGAGGTGCTGGCGCTTTAGCTGCTCAAAAAGCTTCCTCCCTCCGAAGACCACCTTGCAGGGGTCTTTTCCGAGCTCCCGGGCGGAGTCCAGCACGCCCTGGGCCTTCTCAATCGCCTCGTCGGCGTAGCGGGTGTTGAGGCGGAAGCGGGGGCAGAGGGGCCCGTCCTGACGCTTGAGCTCCTCCCGGGTCCTGCCCTCTAAAAGCCGGTTGTAGGCGAACCGCTTCGCCGCAGAGAAGCGGCGCATCAGATCCAGAACCGCCTTCTCGTCCTCCCGCTCAGGGAAGACCAGCCGGGCCTGGACGCCCTGGTAACCCTCAGCCTTGCCCCGTCTCCTTACCAGAATCCCCCTTCCCGTAGATCCGGGCGGCGAAGCTGGCCACGATAGCCACCAGGTCCTCGGCCAGCTCCTCTCCGAGCTCCTTCCTCTCTTTGCCGTTGAGGACTACCAGCTCCACGCCAAAAGCTTGCAGGAAAGCGCGCAGGTACCCGAGCCCGAAACGGGCCAGGCGGTCCTCGTACTCCACCACCACCCGGTCCAGCTCACCCCTCCTGGCCCGGTTCAGCACCTTGAGAAGTCCCCGGCGGTTCTCGTTGACCCCGCTGGCCACCTCGGCCACCACCTCGCAGTCCCAGCCTTGCTCCCTGGCGAAGGCCTCCAGACGGGCTACCTGGGCCTGGAGGAAGGGTTCCTGTTTCCGGGTGCTCACCCGGGCGTACAGCACGGTGCGGGGCCTGGACTCGGCCTGGACCGGCAGGGACTCCAGGGTGAGAAGCCGCTCGATCTCGTCCCTGCGGTACCGCCTGCGACCCCCGGGGGTGCGGACGGGATGCAGGAGCCCCTGCTGCTCCCAGGCGTACAGGGTGTTGCGGTGGAGGCCATAGCGCTCTCCCACCTGCTGGGCGGTGAGGAGAAGCAAATCCATAATAGGCTATAATGTAAAGTAATGTACGCTAAACGTCAACTGTTGTGAACCTCCCAAGAAAGCGAGGGGGGAGGTGTAAGGTCTTTTTCATGCTTTCTCCTTTTCCCTCGAGGCCTTTTCTGCCCGAGGCGCCCCGGGGTAGACCCCCTTTGTGGGAAGACGGTGGAAGAGAGCCGGCTGCTTCCAGTTTTGAGCAAGCAAGACCTGTGTACCCGGCCACAGTCTTATCCCGGCAGACTGGGCGAAGCATGCCCTTTTGCTATAGCCCCAATCGGAGTGCCCAGGCCTGGGTATAGACGAAATTTACAACATGTAGTATCTTTCTCCGCAGAAGCCACAAGATGTGGTTTCTGGGTCGGATACCAGGGGAAGCGCGGTGCAATTCCGCCGCTGTCGCGCAACGGTTATAGCCCGAATACCTGCTTCCGGTCCTCATCGCTCGCCCCCGCGCAAGGGGCGGAAAGGATGGTTCGAATGAGTTTCCCTGTACAAATAGACAGCGGCTAGCAGCCCCGTTGTGCCTCTGCTGACCTGTGTTTATCGGACTCCCCTTACCCTTTGGGGTGAGCTTTCCAGGAGGGTTACTTGCTCATTGTCTACGCGTCCAAAACTGGCAACGTCGAGCGTTTTGTACAGAAGCTGGGCTTTAGACGACTGCGCCTTGCGAGCGGCGAGGAAGGGGTCGCGGAGCCTTGTTTGCTGCTGACCTACACCACCGGCTTCGGCCAGGCGCCAGTAGAGGTGCTCCGCTTTGTGGAGCACAACCGGCCTCACATCCGGGGTGTGGCGGTGAGTGGCAACCGCAACTGGGGCAGCAACTTTGCCCGAGCGGGCGATGTGCTGGCCGAGCGTTATGGCCTGATTGTGGTACACAGATTTGAACTGGCCGGTACGGCCAGGGATATCGCAATCGTCAAGGAGGTTATAGGTGCGCTATCTCGAGCTCAACAGTGCGGTGCTGCATAAAAGAGATGGGTTTTTCCAGCTAGAGAAAGACCTCGAGGCCACCCAGGCCTTCGAAGAGGAAGCATTGGGGAAACTCAGAAAGTTCCCCGACCCCATCATCCGGCTGCGTACCCTGATCCAGGAGGGCTACTACGAGGACTTCTTCGTCCACTACGACGAGGCAACCATCCTGAGGCTCTTTGATCTGGCCTACAGCTATGGCTTCCGCTTCCAGAGCTTCATGGCGGTCTCCAAGTTCTACAAGGACTACGCCCTCAAAAGCGATGACAAAAAGCTCTACCTGGAACGCTACGAGGACCGGGTGCTATCCGTAGCCCTGCACTTAGGCCAGGGCGACGCAGCCAAAGCCGAGGCCTATGTGCGGGCCATGATGGAGCAGCGCTACCAGCCCGCCACCCCCACCTTTCTGAACGCCGGGCGGGCCAGGCGAGGGGAGCTGGTCTCCTGTTTTCTTTTGGAGGTGGACGACTCGCTTAACTCCATCGGCTACAACCTGAATGCCGCCATGCAGCTTTCCAAGATTGGGGGTGGGGTAGCCCTCAACCTCTCCCGCTTGAGGGCGCGGGGCGAGCCCATCAAGGGCGTGGCCCATGCCGCCAAGGGGGTGGTGCCGGTGATGAAGCTCCTGGAGGACGCCTTCAACTACGCCGACCAGATGGGCCAGCGCAAGGGGGCCGGGGCGGTGTACCTCAACATCTTCCACTGGGACGTGGAAGAGTTTCTGGATACCAAGAAGATCAACGCCGACGAGAAAAGCCGCATCCAGACCCTCTCCTTAGGGCTCATCGTGCCACAGAAATTCTTCGAGCTGGCCGAGGCCGGAGAGGACTTCTTCGTCTTCGCGCCTTACTCGGTCTACCAGGCCTTTGGGGAGCACCTCGACGACATGGACCTCGACCGGCGGTACGAGGAGCTCCTGGCCCACCCCCAGGTCAAGAAGCGGGCCCTTTCAGCCCGGGCCATGCTCACCCGCATCGCCCAGACCCAGTTCGAGTCGGGCTACCCCTATATCGTCTACAAGAGCAACGCCAACCGGGCGCACCCCCTCAAGGCTTTAGGCCAGATCAAGATGTCGAACCTCTGCACCGAGATCTTCCAGCTACAGACCCCCACCCTGGTAGGCGAGGCAGGGGAGGTGGTGGAGCCAGGCTTCGACATCAGCTGCAACCTGGGCTCCCTCAACATCGTGAACGTGATGGAGCAGAAGAACCTGGCCGAGAGCGTGCACACCGCCATGGACGCCCTCACCGCGGTCAGCGACGCCAGTGCGGTGCGCCAGGTGCCGGGCGTGCACCGGGCCAACCAGGCCTTCCACGCGGTGGGCTTAGGGGCTATGAACCTGCACGGGTTTTTAGCCAAGAACCGCCTGCCCTACGAGTCGGTGGAGGCCCGCGACTTCGTGCGGAGCTTCTTCGCTGCGGTGAACTACCATAGCCTGAAGCGCTCCATGGAGATCGCCCGGGAGCGTGGGGTGTGTTTCTTTGGCTTTGAAAGATCTACCTACGCCAGCGGCGAGTACTTTGAGCCATACCTGACCACAGACTTCCGCCCCCGCACCGAGGCCGTGCAAAAACTTTTTCAGGGCATCCCCCTGCCCTCTCCCGAGGACTGGGCCCGCCTGAAGGAGGAGGTGGCAGAGCACGGGCTCTACCACGCCTACCGGCTGGCGATAGCCCCCACCGCCTCCATCAGCTACATCCAGAACGCCACCCCCTCCATCCAGCCCATCGTAGAACACGTGGAGACCCGCACCTACGGCAACGCTACCACCTACTACCCCATGCCCTTTCTTTCCGAAGAAACCTACTGGTTTTACAAGAGCGCTTACCACATGAACATGTACCGCCTGATCGACCTGGTGGCCGAGGCCCAGGCCCATGTGGACCAGGGCATCAGCACGGTCATCTACGTCACCAGCGAGACCAGCACCCGCGAGCTGGCCCGGCTTTACGTGTACGCGGCCAAAAAAGGCCTCAAGAGCCTCTACTACACCCGCACCAAGAACCTCTCGGTAGAGGAGTGCCTGTCCTGCTCAGTCTAAGGAAAAGCCTATGGAACTAGTCGAACAAACCTTCAGCGCCGTCAACTGGAACTGCCTGGAAGACGCTTACACCAAGATGTTCTGGGATCAAAACGTGCGGCAGTTCTGGGTCGACGAGGAGATTCCGCTGGCCGACGACAAGCTGACCTGGATGACCCTCTCCAAAGAAGAGCAGCGGGTCTACGAGCAGGTGCTGGCCGGGCTGACCCTGCTCGACACCGTGCAGGGAAGCGTGGGGATGCCCCTTCTGTCGCAGCACATCCCCAAGCTGCAAGCCAAGGCGGTGCTCTCCTTCATGGGGGCCATGGAGCACATGCACGCCAAAAGCTACAGCAGCATCTTCTCAACCCTGTGCAGCAGTGAGCGAATCGGCGAGCTGTTCGACTGGGTAAAAGGGCAGCCCCTCTTGCAGGAAAAGCAGCGCTTCGTTCTCGAGCGCTACCAGGGGGTACAAGACCGCCAGAGCCTCTACCTGGGCCTCGCGGCCAGTGTGTTCCTGGAGTCCTTTCTGTTTTACTCGGGCTTCTTTTTCCCGCTGCTCTTAGCGGGCCAGGGCAGGCTGGTGAACTCCGGCGAGATCATCTCGCTCATCATCCGCGACGAGAGCATCCACGGGGTGTATGTGGGTCTGCTGGCCCAGGAGGTGTGCGCCAGTTTGAGCGAGAGGGCCCAGAAAAAGGCGGAGCGGGAGGTCTACGAGATGCTGGAGCAGCTCGAGGCCCTCGAGCGCCGCTACACCCAGACCCTGTACGCGCCCCTTGGCCTGGAGGAAGCCGTTCTAACCTTCGCGCACTACAACGCCGACAAGGCCCTGATGAACCTGGGGCTAAAGCCTCACTTCGAGGTGGGCGCGGAACAGGTCAATCCGGTGGTGCTGGCCGGGCTCTCGACCAAAACCAAAAACCACGACTTTTTCTCCACCAAGGGCAATGGCTATGTCAAGGCCATCCGGGTAGAGCCCCTCTGCGATGCGGATTTCATCTTCGAAGGCCTCTCGCCCGAGTATCTCCCCGTCACCAAGCGCGATGGGCGGGAGGTTCCCTTCGACGAGATACGTATCGTGCGGGCAGTAGAGAAGGCTGCCACCGCCGTGGGGGTAGGCCTCGAGCCGGAGGTCATCGAGCAGCACATCCTCTCCCCCATCAAGCGGCGGGCACGCAAGGAGCGGTTGCACATCGAGCAGATCCAGGACATGGTGGAGGAGGGCCTGATGAAAAGCTACCCCCAGGTGGCTAGGGCTTATATCCTCTACCGGGAGGAGCGCACCCGGCAGCGGGGTTTGGCGTGAGCCAGCAGACCCGTACCGTACACCTGGTACGCCCACCCGACTGCAACCACTATGGCAACCTGTATGGGGGCACGGCCATGGCCTGGATGGACGAGGCTGCGTTCGTGGCTGCCACCCGCTACGCCCGCTCTAAGGTGGTTACGGTACACACCGACGCCATCGATTTCCACCAGCCCGTTCCACAGGGCTCGATTGTGGAGCTGGTGGCCTGGGTGAGCTCGGTGGGGCGCAGCTCCATGCGCCTGGAGGTGGAGATGTGGGTCGAGCCGATCAGCAAAGAAACGCGCATCCTGGCCTGTCGGGCTGGTTTTGTCATGGTGGCGTTGGACGAAAACGGAAAGCCCAGGGCCATCAACGCTCCAGGTTGAGACGTTCTGAGGCGAAAACATGCACCTCTCGCTTCCAACAAGATACCCTGTATGGCAGTTCTCCTGGCCCTGACGCTCGACTGGTTTTTGCGGGAACCCCCCGCCCGGCTGCATCCGGTGGTCTGGATGGGGGCTTACCTGAACCGGGTGGGGCGAAAGCTGACCTCGAGGCCACCCCGAAGCGCGCTGCTGCTGGGTACAGGGTACTGGCTGATGGGTGCCGTTTTGGTGTTAGCAGTATACGGAGCCCTGGCGTGGCAACTCGAGCAGCTCGCGGATTCCTTGAAGCTGCTGTTCACGGCCCTCTTGCTCAAACCCCTTTTTGCCTTTCGGATGCTGCTCGATGAGGTAAACGCAGTGGAAAAGCTCCTGGAGGAGAGCCTCGAGGCGGCCCGCACCCGCCTCAGCCACCTCGTCAGCCGCCCCGCCGAGGCCCTATCCCCGAATGAGGTGCGCGAAAGCGCCCTGGAGAGCCTGGCCGAGAACCTCAACGACTCGCTGGTGGCCCCTCTGTTTTGGTTCGTCTTGCTGGGCCTGCCAGGAGCTGCCCTGTACCGTTTTGCCAATACTGCCGATGCCTTATGGGGGTATCGGGGAAGCTGGGAGTGGGCCGGCAAGTTCGCGGCCCGCGCCGACGACTGCCTGAGCTACATCCCGGCGCGCATCACCGGCCTACTGCTATGTGGCTGGCGTTGCCCCTGGAAAGCGCTCTGGCGGGAAGCCCGCAAGACCCCCTCGCCCAACAGCGGCTGGCCCATGGCGGCGCTGGCCCTTTTCCTGGGCATACGCCTGTCCAAGCCCAACGTGTACGTGCTGCACTCGAGCGGACGCCTCCCCACAGCCCAGGACCTGCAGGCTGGGCTAAGCCGGGCTATCTGGGTGGGCTGGAGCGCAGGGCTTGTGGCTGGTTTGTGCACCTGGAACAGCGGCCAGGCTATCCTGGGATTGTTCTAGAGCCATACTTGAGGATAGGCCACATGATTGCACCAGAACAACCACCATAATGGTCACTCATGATTGATGACGTTCTCATGCCTATACACGGGGGTACCGATTCCGGCCCCACCCCACGCTACGATTTTTCCACCAACGCCAATAGCCTAGGCCCCGACCCCCGCGCCCTGGCTGCGGTTCAGGCTGCCGACCCCAGCCACTATCCTGACCCGCTCTACACCTCGCTGCACGACGCCCTGGCCGAGTTTCACCAGGTGCCGCCCGAGCATGTGGCCGTGGGCGGCGGCACCAGCGAGCTGATTCACCGCCTGACCCGCTGGCGCTACCTGCGCGGGCCGATGCTGATCCTACCGCCCACCTTCAGCGAGTACGCCCGCGCTGCCCAGCCCGCTGAGCTACCCCTGCTGCGGGCCAGCAGTGGGGAGGCCTTTTTGAGGCTGTTGCCTAAAGCTACCCTAGCTTTTCTGTGCGTGCCCAACAACCCCACCGGCGAGATCTACGATTTCATAGAGGAGGCTGCACATATCGCTGAACGACATCGCATCGCTCTGGTGCTTGACCTGGCCTACTACTACCTGCTGCCCGATCCGCCCCGCTTGCCCAGCAACACCTGGCGCTTATACAGCCCCAACAAGGCCCACGGCCTGACCGGGGTACGCGCAGGTTATCTGATCGCTCCGCAAAGCCTGGTACACTTCCGCAACCTGGCTCCTTCCTGGGTGGTGGGAGTGCATGGCGAGGCCCTTTTGCGTGCCGTAATGCAAGAGGCATCTCAGGCCTGGCTGGCGAGAAGCCGCCAGGAACTCTGGCAACTGCGAAGCCAGCTGGCCGAGGGGTTGCGCCAGCAGGGCCTCGAGGTGCGCGAAAGCCCCGCCAACTTTCTGCTGGTAAAAGTAGGCCGGGCCACCGCGGTGGCCCGGCAGCTCCACTCTATGGGTTTTCGGGTGCGGGACTGCACTTCTTTCGGTTTACCAGAGTGGCTACGGCTTTCAGCCCAGCCTGCAGCGGCTCAGGCGGAATTGCTCGAGGCACTGCCCCGCTGCATGAAAGCGCGCACCTAGGCGCCATGCCAATTCGGAAAAGGACTTGATACCTGTTGGAAAATAAGGGACTGAGGGTTAGAGAAAAGAGGGGGCGTGGGGGAGCTATAATCCCCCGGACTTTCAGTCCGTGGGATACATGGACTCCCCCACGTCCGCCGGAGGCGGACCATGAAATCGGACAACCACAGGTGAGACTCCGAGTGAAGCAAAATAGGGGAACCACTTTTAGGAAGAGGAGGTTCCCCAGATGCAGCTTACCACAGTTGGCAAAGAGGTCTTTAGAGGCGCCAGGAAAGCTTTAGAACTGGCCGAGGCCGGCGCAGGTGACCCCACAGTCCTTAGAACGCCTGCGCCAGCTCAAGCAGGTGGAAGCCCTCAGGAAACGGAAGCCACCCTGGAGCGAGGTGCAGGAGGTGGTGGGCCTCAGCCGGGCCAGCTACTACCGCTGGAAGGGAAGGCTCAAGGAGCAGGGACTCACCGGCCTGAAACCCAGAAGTAAGCGACCCCAACGCCTGCGGGGCAAGGTGCATTGGACCCCCGAGCT
>NZ_JHVI01000042.1 GCF_000620065.1 Meiothermus cerbereus DSM 11376
TCTTTCATGCCTTATTCTGGCATACGGATTTTTAGAGATGCACCCCTTCTTTTGATCAAGCTCAGAGCCCTTTATCTTGCCGTAGGGAGTTGTAGGCCCAACCAGCGGCTTGATAGGCGCAATGCAATAGTAACCAGGGCTCCCAGCACTACTGCCAGGGCTGAGTAAGCAGGTATAAATGTGTAGATCAGGAAAACCAGCGCTGCACCTCCGCTGGCCGCCGAGGCGTAGAGGTCGCGGTTGCGATAGAAAATGCCGGGAATTTCCCCCGCCAGCACATCGCGCAAAACCCCACCCCCCACCCCCGAAACAGTGCCCACGAAAACGCAGCCCCAAAACCCCAGGCCAAAAGTCAGGGCTCGCTCGGCCCCCAGCGCGGCAAACAGCCCCAGCCCAATGGTGTCCAGGTAGTAGATGAGGCGCTCGAGCCGTCCCAGCCGATGACTAAACCGCCATACCAGCAGGGCCACCAAAAACACCAACCACAACACCGGCTCATTTCGCAGCGACCCTGCGGGTAGTGAACCCACCAGCACATCCCGGATGGCCCCCCCGCCAATCGCCGTAACCCCGGTTAGTACGATAATGCCCACCAGGTCGAAGCGCTTTTGCACAGCTACCAGGGCGCCCGATACCCCAAAAGCCAAAAGGCCAGCCCAGGCTAGAAGGTCGAGCAACTGCCAGTGCTGCATAGCTTGAGGGGCGGCGCTAGCTGTTGTCGCCCTGCTTTTCCGGGAGGGGCTCGAGGTAGACCATCGCCCGGCACTGGGCATGGTCGGGGGCCAGGCCTTCAGAGGTCTTGAAGGTCAGACCCACCCGCTTTTCCGGCAGGCCGGTCAGAAGGGCCAGGTGTTGCTGAATGGCCGCGCGGTGGGGCCCCAGTTTGGGCCGGTCGAGCACCACCACTGCCGAAAGCTGGCCCAGCCGATAACCGCTGTCCCGCACCTTTTGCAAGACCACCTCGAGGATTACCCGACTTTCCAGGCCCTTCCACTTGGGGTCATAATCGGGAAAATAGCTGCCGATGTCGCCGAGGGCAAAAGCCGAGAGCAAAGCATCGGAGATGGCGTGCAAAAGAACATCTCCATCGGAATGGGCAATGGCGCCGCGCTCGCTCTCGATTCGGACACCTCCCAGCCACAGTTCGCGCCCCTCACCTAAGCGGTGGGCGTCTTCGCCATAGCCAATGAGCAGTTGTGACCAGGTAGAAGGCTTCTCTGCCACGTAAATATCCTATTGTCTGTGTGAGGCCGGTAGCAAGGCGCTACACGTGCATGCTGTTACAGACTGCTGAGGAGTCCCGCGGATGCCTGAACCCCAGGGTTCTGTCCGCTTGGGCTTGAAGCCAGAACCACTTTGCAATAAACTTTGACTCAGTATAACTTTTAGGAGCAACCATGAAGGAAGCAGTTATCGTCAGTGCGGTACGTAGCGCCGTTGGGCGCGGCAAAAGTGATGGTTCCCTGGCCACCGTTCACCCCATAGACCTCTCGGCTCAGGTAATGAAAGCCGCGGTGGAAAAGGCTGGAGCAAACCCGGCCATCATCGAGGACATCCAGTGGGGTTGCGCCATGCCCGAGGCCAGCCAGGGCTTGAACGTAGCCCGGCTCTCGATGCTGCGGGCTGGGTTTCCGGTGGAGGTTTCGGCAGCCACCATCAACCGCTTTTGTTCCTCGGGCCTGCAAAGTATAGCTTACGCAGCCCAGGCCATTATCTCGGGCATGAACGAGGTGGTGCTGGCTGGCGGCGTAGAGATGATGAGCCAGGTGCCCATGTCGGGCTACCATACCCAGCTACATCCCGAGCTGACCGAGGCCTATATCGGCATGGGCTTTACCGCCGAGCGGGTGGCGGAGCGCTGGGGCATTAGCCGCGCGGAACAGGATGCCTGGGCTCTGCGCAGCCACCAGAAAGCCCTCGAGGCCCAGGCCCGGGGTGCTTTTGACGAGCAAATTGTGCCCATCCCGGTAAAAAAGGTGCACTGGAAGGGCAGCAAAAAACAAGTAGAGGAGACCCTATTCAGCAAAGATGAGCTTCCTCGTGCTGATACCAGCCTCGAGCGCCTGGCCAAACTCAAACCTGCCTTCAAGGAAGGGGGCAGCGTAACGGCAGGCAATGCCTCCCCCTACTCCGACGGGGCAGCGGCCGTGTTGGTGATGAGCGCAGAAAAGGCTAAGGAGCTGGGCCTGAAGCCGCTGGCCCGGTTTATTTCGTTTGCCACGGCTGGGGTGGAACCAGACATTATGGGTGTGGGGCCTATCAAAGCGGTTCCCAAAGCTCTGGCCAAAGCCGGTATTACCCTGGACGACCTGAAGCTAATTGAGTTCAATGAGGCCTTTGCCGCCCAGGTGCTGGCGGTCATGGGCGAGCTGCAGATGAACCCCGAAAAGGTAAACGTCAACGGTGGTGCCATCGCCTTGGGGCATCCCCTGGGCGCAACCGGGGCCAAGCTCACCACCCAGCTGATTCACGAGCTCGGCAAGCGTGGGGGCGGGCTGGGTCTGGTGACTATGTGCATTGGTGGTGGCATGGGCGCGGCTGGGGTGTTTGAGGTGTATCCCCAGGGCTAAGATGCCCTGGGCCCAATCGCCTAATCAAGCAAGAAGATAGCGTGGGGTATTGCGACTGGAAGGCTGCCGCTAGACGCCCAGCCCGGTAGATATCCCACCTTATCAACTTTTCAATTGAACAAGACCAACGGAGCGCGTATGTTTGAACCTGGGTTATTAAAAGACAAAGTGGTGTTGGTTACAGGGGGCGGCACGGGCCTTGGGCGCTCGATGAGCACGCGTTTTCTGGAGCTGGGGGCCAAGGTGGCCATTACTAGCCGCCGGGTCGAAACCATTGCTCAGGCTGCCCAAGAAATGATGCAGCAGACCGGAGGAGAGGTTTTTGCCACGCCGGTAGACGTGCGCGACCCCGAGGCTGTACGGGCCATGGTGGACGCTGTCGAGGCCCATTTTGGCCGGATCGATGTGCTCATCAACAACGCAGCAGGTAACTTCATCTCGCCTACAGAACGCCTGTCTTACAGGGCCTTCGACGCGGTGCTTAATATCGTTTTGCACGGTACAGTGTACTGCACGCTGGAAGTGGGCAAGCGCTGGATTGCAAAGGGGCAAAAGGGCACCATGCTCAACATCGCCACCACCTATGCCCAGTCCGGCTCGGGCTACGTGGTGCCGTCGGCGACGGCCAAGGCCGGGGTGGTGACCCTGACCAAATCGCTGGCGGCGGAGTGGGGCAAGTATGGCATCCGCCTCAACGCCATCGCACCGGGGCCTTTCCCCACCGAGGGAGCCTGGACGCGCCTGATGCCCACCCCGGAGATTGCCCAGATGTTCGAGAAGAAGATTCCCCTGGGACGGGTGGGCCAGCACATTGAACTGGCCAACCTGGCCGCCTACCTAATCTCGGACTATGCGGGTTTTATCACCGGCGACATCATTACCATTGATGGGGGCGAGACGGTCTGGAACGCCGGGGAGTTTAACGTACTGGACGCGGTGACCAAAGAGCAGTGGGATATGCTCGAGGCCATGCGTAAAAAAGGTTGACCCCGCAATTGGGTTTTGGCATGGCAAAATAGAACCGTGGAGCTGATTCAACCTTATATCGGCCAGCTCACCTTTGGGGGGCTGGCCGGTTTTGCCGTTGGCTACGCCATCAAAACCGTGGGCCGCTGGGTGGCCATCATCCTGGGCCTGATTTTTGTGGTGGTGCAGGTGCTGGCCTCAATGGGCTATATCAACGTGGACTGGACGCGCATCCAGCGCGATGTGGAGCCTTTGTTGCAGCAGGAGCAGATCAAAAATGCCTGGGACGCGCTGGTGCGGGTGCTCACCACCAACCTGCCCTTTGGGGGGGCCTTTGTGGCGGGCCTCTTGCTGGGCCTGCGGCGGGGCTAGGCGTACTTGGAGCGGAGCAACAGGGCCTGGCTCGAGAGCTCCGGCAGCCGTTCAAGCCTAACCCCTGGGTTGTGCTTTTGTTGCGCCAGGTAAGGCAGCACCTGCTCGGTGGCCAGGTTGCCCACCAGGTCATCGCCCGCAAAGGGACAGCCGCCGATGCCCCCCAGGGCCCCCTCGAGCCAACCCACCCCAAACTCCAGGGCCACCTGTACCTTATCCAGGGTTTGTTCTGGGCGGCTGTGCAGGTGCAGGCCGAGGCGCTCGTCCAATCCCCCCGCCTGGGCCACGGCTTCAAGGGTCTGGGCGATGGTCTTGGACGAGGCCACCCCATAGGTGTCGGCCAGGACGATGCCGGAAAGCCCGGGCAGCTGCCGCAGGCGCTCTACAAACGCCGCAGTTAGGTCGGGTATCCAGGCATCGCCGTAGGGGTTGCCAAAGGCCATCGAGAGGTAGACCACGAACCTGAGCCCCTGGGCCTCAGAGATAAGCTGCTCCAGCACCGGCCAGGACTCCTCGATCCCCAGGTTGAGGTTTTTGCGCTGGAAGGTATCGCTAATGGAAAAGGGGTAGCCCACCGTGGTCAGGTGGGCGGCTTGTCGGGCCCGCTCGAGGCCCTTCGGATTCCCGATGATGGCCAGGTACTCGCGCCCCTCCGGGGCGGGCAGGGCCGCCAGCACCGCCTCGGCATCGGCGTGCTGGGGCACCCATCTGGGCGAGACGAAGCTGGTGATGTCGAGGCTATGAAAACCGGCCTCGAGCAGCGCCAGTAGATAGCCCACTTTTTCTTCAGTCGGGATGAACCGGGCAAATCCTTGCCAGGAATCCCGCGGACACTCCACCCACTTCACAGTTCCTCACTATATCGAGCCAGGCCCTCTGGCTGCACCACATACAGCTCGCCCCACAGCGGAAAGCCCTGACGGAACACATCGCGCAGGATTTCGCGCATCAGCTCGGGGTCTATTACGCCGGGGCGCAGCACGATGCGCGGAAAACTGAGAGGAAAGCGCACGGGGTCGGAGAAGTCCAGGTCGAGTGTGACCAGCACATAGTTGTGGCGTTCGGCATAGGTATACAAAACCTGGTCGGAGCGCCCCGTGAGGCCCACTTCCCGCACCGTGGTTACATCGTGGCCCTCGCCAATGAGCCACCACAAGACCCGCTGGGGGATGTTCTCGTCTAGTAGAATCCGCATGAAGCCTCGAGCTTACCGCAGGTCAAAACCAACAGAACGCAGGGGCTCCTTCAGGTGAGGGCCCCTGCAAAAAAACCAAGCCATTACCCCTCCTCCAGCGAGATCCACTCGTAGTTGGTGGCGCGGGCCCCATACAGCAAGGCCGCCTGGATGTCCTGGCGGGTCAGCTCGGGCCACTGTACGAGCACCTCTTCGATGGACATCTGCGAGGCCAGGGCCTCCAAAACCATATGCACGGCGATGCGGGTTCCTCTTAGGCGGGGCCTGCCGCGCAGAACGTCGGGGCTGGAGCGGATGCGGGAGAGGAGTTCGCTGCGAACCTTTGCGCCCAGCTTCATAGTTAACCTCCCTCGAGGCGGCCTTATCGGCGGCGGAACCAACCCAAAGACACCTTGCAGCCCTACTGGGAAACCGGATTTGCTCTGTGGGCTGCATGATTCATCATAGCGTTTTTTTCTGCTGGCGAGTCCTGCTGTGATTGGCCCCGTGCTCCAAATTATGCTGTCGGCCAGAGCCCAAACGCGCAAAAGTTGAGCCTTTGACCAGAGCGCAGCTAGAAATTCACGCCGGGCACCTGACGGGTGGCCTCGTCGGTCTCGAAGAAGGGCTTGGGCTTCTTGCTCATTAGCTGGGCGATGAATACACCGGGGATGGTGGTTACGGTGTTGTTGAAGTCCAGCACGGTGTCGTTGAAGAACTGGCGGGCATAGGCAATCTTGTTTTCGGTTTCCTCGAGCTGCCCCTGCAACTCCCGGAAATTGGCGTCGGCCTTGAGTTCAGGATAGGCCTCAGCGATAGCAAAAACGCTGCGCAAGGCCTGGGTGAGCTGGTTGGAGGCCGCCGATTTTTCTTCGATGCTTCCAGCAGAGAGCATCCGCTCACGGGCCTGGGTTACCCGGTCGAACACCCCGGTCTCGTGTGCAGCGTAGCCCTTGACGGTATTGACCAGGTTGGGAATGAGGTCGTTGCGCCGCTTGAGCTGCACATCCACCTGAGAAAATGCGTTGTTCACACGATTTTCCAGGGTGATGATGCGGTTGTAGTAGAAGATGAACAGTGCCACAATCAGCAAAACCAGAATCAACAGGATTTCCATACTTTATGCCTCCTTGTACCCTATTATCGGGCCCCACTCGAGCCGCCACCACCGGAAGAACCCCCGCTGGAACTGCCCCCAAAGCCGCCGCCGGAGCCACCAGAGGGCTTGAGGGCCCGCTCGAGGCTTTCCAGGTTGCGGGCAATCTGGGCCAGACCCCCCGTCATCTGGCTGATTTGCTGCAGCATGTCGCCAGAGGCCATCACCGACCCGGCCTGGCCCAGGCTCTGCCCAGGAACCCAGCGGGGAACCGCCACTACCTCGGGCCGCCGCTGGGCTACCTGGCGCAGGTTTCGCAGGTAGCGCTCGGCCACGCCCAGGGCTGCTGCGTACACAAAGTGATAGTCCCACATTTTGAAGTGCTCGGCGGGGGCCGATTCCATCTGGGAGAAGTCGGCGAGAAAGTTGCGGTAGGCCTGCCAGCGCCTGGCATTTAGCAGTTTCTCCGGCCTCCAGCGGTTCAGCGCCCCAAAGGCCAGAAAACCCAGGGTCATAAAGCCGATGCCCGCCAGCACCCCGCTGACCATCAGTACCCCTACCCATAGGGCTCCGCCCTGGGTGTCCAGCAGGTAGGGGCCGGCGGTAAAAGTGAACAGGAAGAACAAAAACCCCAGCCCCACCAGCCACCCGCCCCAGCGCATGGCGGCCTGGCTGCTCTTAGGGTCGAGCAGCCTGCCGTAGGTGGCTTCGTAGATGGCCCTGGGGCGGCGGCTCATGCTGCTCAGGAGGCCGGGGTGCTGCTGGAAGTATGTCTTTAGTTCATCGGGCCGGAGCACGCCATCCGGGCCTGCGGCTGCCCGTAGCAAGTTCCAAACTTCCATTTCCAACTCCGTAGCGTTTGCTGGGGGAGCCACCAGCTTAAAGTGGGTCTCGCTGCCTTTAAAAAGGCCAAATAAGCTCTGGTTTTGCTGCTGGATGAGTTCGACTGAGCCTCGCCGGGCAAAATCCAGCAGGGTGGCCGAGATCATACGGCCCAACATGCTCTGACCGGGATCGGCCTGGGTCAGCACGTAAGGCACCAGGCCTGGCGGAATTTCCTCGGCAGGTTCGCGGTAGTAGCGGCCTACCTCCTCGGTGTGGGGCTCGCGTCCATAGCGCAAGTAGGCCCGCAGGAAAAAGCCAAAGAGCACCAAAAGCAACAACAGTGGGCCTGCCGCCAGCACCCAGGCCCAGCCGGGAACCTGCTGGTTTTCAATCAGCTGTCGGGAGCGCTCGCGGAAGCGCTGGGTTTCTTCCTCGGTTTCTTGCAACCACTGCTGGAGGCGGGGTTCGTCAAGGCTGCGGAAGGCAAAGGCCCTGGTGTCCAGGATGACCCGGGCTCGCACAAACTCGTTCTGACTGACGGGGGCCAACTGCACGGTAGCCACCTGTTTGCTTGGGTCGAACTCGAGGCTACCAATACGTCCACGTCCGGTGAAGATAAATACCCGGAACAGCTCCAAAGGCCTTGGGGCATGAATCCGTAGCAGGTAGCTGTCCACCGCGGCGTGTTCGGGCTCGAGCACCTGTCGGTCGAAGATGGCCGCATCGCTGGCTACGGTAACCTCGTTGCTGAGGGTGTAGCTGATACGGAAGGTGCGGCTTTGGTTTTCGGCCAGTACCGGCAGGTTGCCCGAGGGGTCGGGGGGGCCGGCGGTAAGGCTGATGCGATTGCCCTGTACTTCGTACCGGATGGGCCGACCATCGTCTAAGGCGCGGGCCTCCTCGAAGCGCACCGCTCCACCTTGGCGGGGGTCAATCTCCAGGAAGACCTCGCGGAAGGCGCCATCGAAGCGCCAGGTGCGCACGTCAACCACCCGCACCAGCCCATCGGCCTGTAGGTACACGTCCTGCTCGACGTGCTCGAGGGAGTAGCTCTTTCCCCAGGCTAGCGCCAGAAAAACCAGCGTTGCCAACCCAAAGCGCACGAGGTTCACCCTATCAACCTACCTCAAGCCTTGCTCCAACGGGAAACGTACGCCAGGTGTTCATGCCAGCCCCAGCCGCTTAGCGTCAGCTTTCAGGGCCTCGAGCACAAAAGCCATGTGTTCGTCGAGGTCTACCCCAAGCTCCTGCGCTCCCCGTACAATGCCGTCGCGGTCTACCCGGGCGGCAAAGGCTTTATCCTTAAACTTTTTCTTGAGGCTGGCGAGCTCGAGGCTGTGGATGCTCTTGTCGGGACGCACGTAAACTGCAGCCGTAATCAGGCCCACCAGCTCGTCCACGGCAAACAGTGCCCTGGCCATCAGGGAGTGGCGGGGGTACTCGGGTACATCCACGTGGCCCAAAATGGCCTCGATTACCTCCTCCGGGTAGCCCATCTCGCGCAACATCTGCACCCCTTTGTAGGGGTGTTCCTCAGGAAATTGCTCATAGTCAAAATCGTGCAGAACACCTGTAATGGCCCACTTTTCCTCGGGCTCGCCGTATTTCCTGGCATAAGCCCGCATGGCCGTCTCGACTGCCATCATGTGCCTTTGCAAGCTTTCCGAAGGGGTGAAGCGCTTCATGAGGGCCAGCGCGTCTTCATACACCATGTAAATGGCCATATGTGCCCATTCTGGGGAACTAAGGCTGTAGGGTCAAGGGCTGAAGTGATGCCTAACCGGGTTTGCAGTGGGATAGGCGGCTGTAGTCCGTAGGCCAGCCGGGACATTTGGGTTTTTGATCACCCTCGAGCTAGCCTGCCTTTTTGGCCCTCCCCCCCTTTCCCCGACCCGGTGGGTAGCTGTCGGGGCAGGGAAGGGGATGAAAAGCCAGCCGACGTGCACATCGTTCTTCTGGTAGCCCCCCAGGTTTTGGGGTAGGGCTGGAACAGGCCCGCTATAGGTTGAGCTGTGGCCGGCTCGAGCGTGATACACGGGGCTTTGAGGTGCTGCGCTATACCACCTGGCTGGAAGTGCTGTACCGCTTTGAACTGCCCCCGGTAGCGCTGGGCTCCTACCCGCTGCGCTGGCAGCTTTGGCAGGGTGAGCGGCTCATCGCCGAGGAAGACCGGCGATTTACCCTCACGGCAGGCCGCTAACATCTGCCAAATTACAGCCGGGCTTTACAGGCTATGGGTTTGTGTTATGGCCGATTGACGATGGCTGAAGTTGACGCTAAACTTTGACTCGGTATAAGTTTGTAACGAGTCAAAGAATGGTGCGGAGGTTAGCGGTGATTGCAGACAGAAAACTCTCTAACAAAGGCGGCGGCTGGCTCCTGGACAAACCCGAGCAGATCTTCACCCCGGAGGACTTCGACGACACCACCCGCATGATCCAGGAGACCGTGCGGCAGTTCGTGGAGAAAGAGTACCGTCCGGTGGCCGAAGCCATGGAGCATGGGGCGCTCGAGCACAACATTCCCTTGCTCAGAAAATCCGGAGAGCTGGGGCTCTTGGGGGTGGAGGTGGGCGAGGAGTACGGCGGCCTCGACCTGCCCAAAACCGTAAGCACCGTGATTGCCGAAGCCCTGGCCGGAACGGGCGGCTTTAGCGTGACCTACGGGGTGCAGACCAGCATTGGCCTGCTGCCGCTGGTGTACTGGGGCACCAAGGAACAAAAAGACAAATACCTAGCCAAGCTGGTCTCGGGGGAGCTCATTGCCGCCTACTGCCTGACCGAGCCCCAGTCCGGCTCCGACGCCATGGGGGCCAAGACCCGCGCCGAGCTCTCGGCGGATGGCAAGTACTACATCCTGAACGGCACCAAGATGTGGATCTCCAATGCCGGTTTTGCCCACCTCTTTACCGTCTTTGCCAAGACCCCAGAGGGCCTGACCGCCTTCCTGGTCGAACGTGACACCCCCGGCCTGCGCCTGGGCGGCGAAGAGAAGAAGATGGGCATCAAGGCTTCCAGCACCCGCCAGGTCTTTTTAGAAGACGTGAAGGTGCCGGTCGAGAACGTGCTGGGCGAGCTGGGTAAGGGGCACAAGATTGCCTTCAACGTGCTCAACGTGGGGCGCTACAAGCTGGGCGCGGGCGCCATCGGTGGGGCCAAGGGGGCGCTGGAACTCTCGGCCAAGTACGCCCAGGAGCGCGTGGCCTTTGGCCAGCCCATTGCTAACTTTGGCCTGATTAAGCAAAAGCTGGCCGAGATGGCTTCGCGCATTTTTGTGGGCGAGAGCGCGGTCTACCGCACCATGGGCATGATTGACCAGGCCCTGAGCAGCCTGGATAAAGCCAACGCTGCCGAGGCGGTTTTGGCCGGCATCGAGGAGTATGCCATTGAGGCCAGCATCATCAAGGTGCTGGGCTCCGAAGTGCTGGACTACGTGGTAGACGAAGGCGTACAGATTCATGGTGGCTACGGCTACTCCGCCGAGTACGAGATTGAGCGGGCCTACCGCGACAGCCGCATCAACCGCATCTTCGAGGGCACCAACGAAATTAACCGCCTGCTGATTCCCGGCATGCTGCTGCGCCGGGCCATGAAGGGCGAACTGCCCCTCTTCGATGCGGCCATGAAGCTGCAAAAGGAGCTGCTGGAGCCTTCCTTCGAGGAGCCCGAAGACAAGGAGATGGCCCAGCTCGAGGGCCTCAAAAAGCTAGCCCTGGCGGTGCTGGGTCTGGCTGCCCTCAAGTATGGCAAGCAGATTGAAGAAGAGCAGGAAGTGCTGGCGGTGGCTGCCGACATCCTTATCGACATCTTTGCCGCCGAGAGCGCCCTGCTGCGGGCCCGCAAACTGGGCGGTGGGGTGTATGCCGATATGGCCGCCCTCTACCTGTACCAGGCCCTCGACCGGGCCCAGGCTGCCGCGCTCTCGATTCTGCCGCGCCTGGCCGAGGGCGACGAGATGCGCCTGATGGCCTCGGCGGCCCGCCGCCTCACCAAGCACGACCCCGCCGACCTGGTAGAGGTGCGCCGCCGCATCGCGCAGAAGGTGCTCGAGGCGGGCGGTTACCCCCAGCCCAAAGCCTGAACGGGTCGGTTTTCTAAGGGCGCACCCGTTGCGCCCTTTTTTTGTTGGGTCGAGGTACGCAAAGCTTTACTGCTCTCCGGGCACCAGCACCAGGGCTTCCACATCCGGACCCAACCGGTTGAAGTGCACAGGGTTGAGGGTGATCAGGTGATGGACCCTGGCTCTGAGCGCCGCCTGGGCGATAAGGGCATCGTACACGGCTCCGCCAGTTAGATTGAGCTTTTCCAGCCGTCGCAACACCGTGTGGTAATCGCTATAGCTCAGGGCGACGGCTTGGAACCCCCCAAGGTTCTCCTCGATGAGCGTTCGGGCCGTGCTGGGCGGTATAGATGGACGTAGGGGTAATCGGGTCAGCACCGCATACAACTCAGCTAAGGTATGGGCGGCTACCACGCCATGATGCGCGCCTTCCAGGGTCTCTTGTAGCCAGCGCCAGGCCGCGGCGTGGGCGGGGTGAGACTGCACAAAGGCGGCCACCAGGCTCGAGGTGTCAAAGAGCAGCTTCATCAAGTGACCTGGTCCAGGCGCTCTTCCCGTACGCGGGCCAGGGTCTGCTTCAGGTCGCCAACGCTCTCGCTCTCCACCACCAGAACACGTCCCTTGCGGCGCACAGGGGGTGGGGTGCGCCGGGGCAACAGGGTCAGCTTGCCGCCCTCGAGCGCCACTTCCAGCACGTCGTGTGGCTCGAGGCCCAGGTGCTCGCGTAGCTTTTTGGGAATCAGAACTCGCCCAAACTTGTCCAAGGTGGTTTCCACATTGGCAATTTTAGCACTTTTTTGCCAAATCGGAATGGTCGCACGGGTGCATCTCAGCAATTCCGTACAGGGAAAGCCCTCCACCTCAGGGCCTCGAAGGCCACCAGCGGATGGGAACTACATAGCTGGGCGCGGTGGGCTGCTGTGCGCGAAGCCCCAGGGCGACTCCACTGCATCCCCGAGCGTTTCATGCGGGCACCGAT
>NZ_JHVI01000043.1 GCF_000620065.1 Meiothermus cerbereus DSM 11376
GTGCCATCTGTGACCCGGTGGGATTTATGAATACCGCTGGCCGTAGCCGTACCGACCAGTCCTACCCACTTACCATTTTGGTTCTGGCGTGACAGCCTCTTTCGCCAGTTCGCCTTAACGGGCCGTACAAACGATGGTTCGCTTTCGCTCACCCGTCCCAAGCTCCCCCTAGTTCGAAGCAGGGTTGAGGCTCCCTGCTGCCGAAACATTGTCCCCAAGGCTCCGCACGTCGGATTACTCCTTCGCACGCTTGGGTAGGGGCATCTGGGTATTACAGAGTCCATTACTGGTATTCCTCTCCGACCCTTTCAGGTCGCAAACGGCTAAAGCCGGGGGGTTCTGAGGGGAACCACCGCCGCCTCTTCCCGGCTCTCGCCAGCGGTAGGCACCGCCGCTACAACATCCGGGACCTCGGCTTGAGCTATCCCCTCTTTTGCGGGCGACCTGCTCTGACTCCGGGGTCTGGCCCCGAAGGAGATAAACTCTAGTATTTCTAATAGTGTGCAATAGTATTAGGACTTACGCAGTTGAGGCAAACTCGTAGATAGGACGAGCCAGGTAGGTTCGGATGGCGTCGCGAACTATCACCGTCTTCGCCTCATACCAGCTCACCCCCATCTTCAACCGATAGGCCTCGAACCTCAGAAAGGCTCGTATCGCCAGCAAAAGGTGGTTGAGCATGGTCACCGCTTTGCGAACCTGGGCCTTCTCTACTCCACAGCACTGCTTGAGCCCCCGATGGTACACCTCTATGCCCCATCCCTGCCGCGCCAACCTCGCCCGCTCCTCCTCGATCATCTCCAGATGGTTCGTGGCCCAGTGTTCCGCATCCCCGTCTTTAGAGACCGTCCGGAACACCTTGACGAACCCGAAACCGCGAAGATGAACCACCCGCCCCTCCCCGGGGATTTCCACCGCACCGATGGGTACATTGCCCTGCCCATCCGGGTTGACCAGGCGGTTGCCCTTCAGCCGCGTCAGAAATAGCCAGCCAAAGTCCCGAATCTGCTTGAGGTTCTCCAGGCCGGCATACCAGCTATCCATCAGGACATATTCCGGCGCGAACCCCCGCGCCTTGGCCTGCTGCAGCATCTGCTGAAAATGGTCGTTTTTAGTCTTCCCACCCTGGGGCTTGTCGTAGACCCGGAAGTCGCACAGGACGATCCCCTTCGGGACAGACTGTCGTCTGTACACCAGGGGGATCAGGGCCTGCCCCGCTATCCACAACAGGGTCAACAGGGCAATCCCCTTGACCACCCCCTGATGCTTACCGCTCCAAAGGCCAGCAGGGTCTTTTCCCCACGCCGTATCCCCAGGCTAAAGGGCAGCCATGCTCTCTCCTATGGGGAGAAGCCTGAGATCAGACCGAGCTGATGCATATTCATAACCTGCTCCAGAGGAGCCCAACCTTCCCCCGTACGCAGGAGCAGATCGGGGTTGGGTAGGTAATACCCCCTTTTCACACGTTGCAGCAGGCGACGGGCTGGGCGGTAGGTGCTCTGAATCTCGTTCCGGGCTAGAACCCCACTCAGGTACGATCTGCGCTCTTCCAGGTTTTCCTTGCGACCCAGTGTAGAGGGCAGAAGGCCAGAGGGAAGGGCTCCCAGAACCTCGGCAAGGAACCGGGCAGCAAGGCCACTTTCCTCAGACAGCGGGCCCCTGGGGGGCGGACTACTAAGTAGCTTCAAGGCTGCCAGCGAGACCAGAAAGACCCAGTACTCAGTCATCTGGGGGTAGATACGCAATAGATGTCCCTCCACCTGAACATCCACTGCCGTGGGGGCCAAGCGTTCTACCACGCCCGGTAGTCGCTCCTTAGCAAAGGTTCTGTCCAGCATGGCTCGTTCCAGGGCATAGAGGAAGGGGGTGTAACCAAACGGGTCCCGGGCCTCGCTGTCTGCCCCTTGTTCTAAGAGGGCCGCGATGAGCTCCGTGTTGCCTGCCCGGGCTGCCAGCATCAAGGGCGTGGCCCCCAAAGGGGTACGGTAGTTGGGGCCAAAGTCCCGCACCTCCCAGAGCACCTCTTTCCAGCCCTTGCCTTCATAGGATTTTAGGATTTTGCGCTCCTGTTCCCGGTATAACTGCTCCAGATAATCTGGCCTGGACCAGATGGACTGGATAACAGATTTAGCCCCCTCGTGACCTTCCGCGGCCAAAACACGGATGATGAGGCGAACTCGGTGGAAAAGGGCGTACTCAAAAAGCTTCTTCTGCATTTTTCCGCTAAGGTTGCCCCGGCTGGCCTCAGCCAGAAGACCCTCCACGTGCTCCCGGTCGAACACGGTCCAGGGCACCGGCTTTTCCTTGAGGAAGGCCTCCCGCACCGCCTTGGCCTGCTCGAGGTTGCCGTGGGCCTCGAGGCGTACCGCCTCCCTGGCCCAGTCCTCCCGGCTGGAGGTCTGGGCCGTTACGACAAGCTCCTTTCCCACCTCTAGCCCCAGCAGGTGGAGAAGGGGGTGGTCTGGGTTTCCCTCCACCCATATCACCTCCTCCACCGCCCGGGTAACGGCCACGTAAAGGGCATTGGTGAAAAATTTGTAGATTTCCAGGGACTTGTCTCCCTTGTCCTTGGCCCGGCGGTAGATCAGATCCCCTTCCAAATCCCGAGGTTCTACACCCCTGGCCACCTCCTGGTAGGCCTCTGGTGCGCTCCCCACAGGGGCAAAGAGGATGACCGTAGGATACTCCAGCCCCTTGGCCTCCTGGGCAGAGAAAAGAAGGGGGGTAGAGAGGTGCTGCCGTGCCCTTTCCTTGTCCTCCTCCCGTAAAACCAGGACGGCCACCTGGGCGCTTTCTCTGATTCGCTGGTTCAGCTCTTTGAGAAGGTTGGGGTCATTTTGCAAGAGGAGGACCCGCCCCTCCCGCTCTCCCTGCGGTTCCACCAGGTAGGTACTCTCCCGGTCTACCGAGCCAAATCGAACCTGCTTGCACTTTAGAAGGCGGTTGGCCAGCTCGGATACCCTGCGGGCGTTACGGTAGTTGCCGCGGAGCACGGTGATCCGTTCCAGGGCCTGGGCGTCCTCCCGAAAGAAATGGCTTTTCAGGGTGGCCCAGGAAAAGAAGTTGGGGTGAACAATCTGGTGGCTGTCACCCGTTAGGAGGAAACTCCCCGGGGTCTTCAGGCTTCCCAGGAGGAGATCCACCTGGGCCAGGGTAAGATCCTGGACCTCGTCCACCGCCACAAAATCGTAGAGGGGTTCCACCCGCTTCCGGTAATGGTGGGATAGCAGGCTTGGATCCATAAGGCCTTCTTCTGTCAAAAAGTCCAGGTAGCCGCGAAATAGCTGGTGCACCTGAGGGCGAATCTCTGCAGGATAAAGGCTTTGCCGCACCCCCAGGGCCAGGTAGGCTTCCAGATCCAGGGGTCCCTGGGGATTGGCCAGGAGAACCCCGCGGAACTCCTCAAAAAGAGCATGGGCGTGGGTGAAACGGTAGGTGTGGGCCTTGGGGGTAAAGAAGCGAAGGAAGTCCCGGAAGGTGGCCTCCCGCCCCTTGGGCACCTCCAGGGTCTCCAGGAACTCCCAGAAAGCAAGAAACTCTGGCTCCTGGTAGGGGTTTTCATAACCGTGGGCGAAGTAGAGCCTGCGGGCCTCCCGGGCCAGAAAGGGGCTCAGGGTGGTGTATAAGACCCGTCCCGCCTGACGCTTCAGCTTCTCCAGGATCAGGGCTGTCTTCCCAGAGCCAGCAGGGCCTAAGAGCAGCAGGGGCAGGGGGGCCTTTAAAACCTCCTCCTGTAGGGCGTCAAAGGTGAGGGGCTTGTCCAGCAGGTGGAAGCGCGGTGCCTTCAGGTCGAGGTGGTGCAAGGTCTCTGCCTGCATTGTTTCCTCTGCTATGGAGGTGGCAGCCTCCTCCTGTACCACCGCCCCCCGGAGGAATCGGGAGCGGTGGTAGGCGTGATTGGGGATCACTTCCAGAACAAGCCAGGCCCCTTCACCATCAGCCCGTACAAGCTTGAGAAGGAGCCTGTCCTTATCGCTTAGCTTGGCCCGGAAGTATGGGGTTGGTGAGAGCTTCTTTACCTCTGCCTGCTGGGGACGGTCCTGGCGAAGGGACTCAAGAACCCGATCCAGGCGTTGCTCCAGGTGCGGGGGCACCTCGAGGCCCTCATAGAGTAGAACCTTCATGTCCAAAGCTTAAGTCAAAAACCCCCGTTCGTTCATTCCAGTACTTCTAGCAACGCCCTTAATCGCTCCTCTACTTCTACACGCTTTTCTGCAGGTAATCTATCCAGATCAAGCTTAGCCAGCTTTTTTGCAGCTTCCCTATGCCAGATAAGCACCGGTCTCCCCTTCTGCAGAGCGTCGCGCACCCTGGTTTTCAAATCACGCAACGAGAGTCCGGCCTTAACTTCCTCCAGCAGCTCGGCGCGCCTTTCGCCATCCTTGACCTTCTTGAGCTCCAAGGCCACTGTGTAGGAAATCGTGCCTGCCTCAAGGGCCTCCCTCAGGTCTTCCGGCAGCCTGAGCAGGGGTAGGCGGTTCTGTACGAAGGATTCCCAGGTCATGCGGCCCAGCACCCGAAAAATTTCCTCAACCCTCATGGTTTCGGGGTTACCCATAACGTTATGGGTAGATTTTCCCCGGCGTTCATTGCGCATCTGGTGCAGGAGGGTCACCACCTCTTCCCTGCTCCGCGATAGCTCCTGCGAAAGCAGATCCAGCAGCCCCAGGGTCTCCTCATATGGGTTAAGGTCCTCGCGCTGAAGGTTCTCAACCAGGGCCAGCAAGCGGGCCTCGTGCTCCGAAATCTCCAGGATGTGCACAGGCACCTCGCTCAATCCGACCATCTGGGCTGCCCGGTAGCGCCGCTCGCCGGCCACGATCTCGTAGTGGCCCTCCCCCACCGGGCGCACCAGCAGTGGTTGCAAGATGCCTTGCCTCCGGATCGACTCCGCCAGCTCCTCCAGGCTCCCAAAATGCCGCCTGGGCTGTGCATGGGTTCGCAGGGAGGTTAGGGGAAGGGTGAGACCCTGACCCAGGCTCGAGACCTCTTTTGCAAGCCCCATAGCCTCCCTGAACATCTTCTCCATTACGCCCATTGGCTAACCTCCTTGTGCTCTAAACCCAGGGACTGGAGAAAGGCCTGGGCCAGCGCCTTCATCTCCTCATGTACCTTTTCGTCGCTCACAGCCTGTACGGGCAAACCCTGGTCTATGGCCTCTTTGTACGGGGCTGGCCGGTAGGCAATAGGTGGTGCAAGCGGGCCCACCCTTGAGGCCTCCTCAAGAAGGAGTTTCATCTTGCGGTCCTGGACCGTGCGCGAATCATACTTGGTAGGCACCAGCAGACGAATGAACCCAGCCTGGGTAGGGGAGAGGAGGCGCAAGGCCAGCAGGGTGCGGAGATAGTCTTTGCTCACCTCGAGCACCCCCTTCAGCGCCTGCATTCCCTTGGCGCTCGTCTCCACTGGTACAATGAGCCCTTCACCGGCCAGCGCGGACATGGCTGCGATGGAGCCCAGAGAGGGAGGGGAGTCCACCAGCACAAAATCGTAGCGATCCAGAAGGCCGCTCTCGTACAGAGCGGTTCGCAGCAATACCATGCCCAGGTTTTTCGTGGGCACCATGACCTCGGCCATGGCCAGGTTCATGTTGGCGGGAACCAGATCCAGGGCCACCCCCTGGATGATGGCCCGGCGCGGGTCGGGGAAACCCTTATCATGAACCACAGAGATAAGGGTTTCCCGATCCTCCACCTCACCGGGATCCATCCCCATCCAGGCTGTCAGGTTGGCCTGAGGGTCGGCATCCACCAGAAGCACCCGGTACCCCCTCGAGGCCAGCTCAAACCCCAGGTCACGGGCCAGGCTGGTTTTGCCCGCACCCCCGGCGTGGGTAAAGAAGGTGAAGACCCGCGCCCTTGCAGTCTCGGTTTCAACCTCCACTTCCATGGGTATATACCAGTAACGCCCCAGCCGTACACCGCGAATTCGCCCCTCTTTCAGGTGAAGACGGATGGTAGTCTCGGGCGTTCCTGTCAGCCGCGCATACTCGGGCAGAGGAATCAAACGCTCCTGTTTCATAACGCAATCATATGTGGATTGCGACAATAAGGCAACCGCTTCGAGGAAGTCCGATCACCTCAGGGCGATACTGGTTCCCACGTTGCGCCAGCGAAGTTGAGTATCGGAATACTTGGCTAGTTTTCATCTGGTGGGTATCGGAATACTTGGCTAGTTTTCTATTATGAAATAGCCATAAAACTGAGAGAAGCATCGTCCAGCAAAGAATAAGTTACATGTCGCCCCAGGCCCTAAGCAGGGAACAGCCATTATCGGAACACTTGGTCAATTTCACCTTCAGACTATCGGAATACTTGGTCAATTGCGGGTCACGGGCTATCGGAATACTTGGCTAGTTGGGCCCTGTCCCTATCGGAACACTTGGCTAATTGAACAGGGGATACCATCGGAATACTTGGTCAGTTCATAAGGGGGGTATCGGAATACTCGGTCATTTTGGCCTCGCTAATTATCGGAATACTTGGCTAAAAATGCCTCCAAGGTATCGGAATACTTGGCTAAATACCCTGGTTAATCTATGTACAGGACGCATTTCTACGACTGCTCTTGATGATGTAATTTAACATCAATTTTTTTTAATTAAACTCTTTATAAATTTTCATCATCATGTGTTTTTTCCGTTTCAATAGGAGTTACTCAGTTGAAAGCAAAATACCGACATTCCGCACAATTCTTATTCCAGGAGATAATATCGCTCCACCTCCAGCAGGCGGGCTGCCGTCTCGTGATGGGGTGTCAGGTTGAGCACCCGGGGCCTGCCCTCCAGCACCACCAGACGCACCCACAGGAAGAGCTGGAACACCCAGCGTGGGGTGGGTCTTTGGGTAGGCTTACCCTTCTGATCCGGTAGGCTGGCCTGGTCCTCCAGGAGCTTTCGCCTGAGCTCCCATTCCCCCAGGGTGTAGACCAACAGGGCCAGGCTCATCACCATTCCCAAAGCTGCGGGGGCACCTCCAGGCCCCTGGGGAGGAAGAGCTTCAGGGCGAAGGGCCGGTTCAGGCCGCCCCCCTGGTTGGGCCGCACCTCCAGCAGCAGCCGCCCGCTGGCCACTTCCCAGGCCTGGGGCAGGCTCAGGGCACTGAAGGTGCCCGCCAGCTCGGGCCTGGGGTAGACGTGCAGGAAGCCTACCTGGGCGGCCTGCAGGTTCAGCTGCTCCTCCCTGGTCCGGGGCCAGAGGACGAGGCCCACCGCTGTCCCCTCGGGGTGTCTCTGTAGGGTCTTTCGCAGGTGCCGGCCCGCGGTGGGGGAGAGGCGCTCGGGCTTGAGGGGGAGTTCCCCTTCCAGCCCGCCGCCCTCCAGCCGGAGGGTGGGGTGCTTCCTCTCCTCGTCGGGGGGGAGGAGGGTGCCCGCAGCCCGCAGGGTGGCGTGGAAGTAGGCGGCTTTCTGAGCTTCACCTTCCATACACCCCCATCCTACCCCTGTCCCTGAGGCCTGGGGGTTGCCGCCGCTTCCCGGTGGGGGCGATGGCAGGCAGGGGCTGTAGTGCTTCACCTAAACGATACCAGTTTCCTGAGCTGACCGGATAACCTCCAGTGGGGTCTTGTAATCCAACGCCTGGTGCGGACGCCGGGTGTTGTAATCCTCGCGGGCGTTGGCCTTGAAAGCTGTGCCCTGGTCGCTCTTGACCTCGATGCCTTGAGTGGGGAGCTTGAGCTGCTCAGCCTGAAGAATGGCTTGGCCCAGGGCATTGCTCGCCGCCTGGGCATCTTCGGTCAGGGTGGCTACTGCCGCCAGGCAGTAGCGGCTCTGATACTCGATCACCTTGCAAAGCCTGGCTTTACCCCACCTGGTAAAGTCCAAACCCACGGTCAAACCCATACGCTCGGGTCGTGGGGGTAGGCTGTAGCGGTAACCCCTGCGTCTAGGGCTTTGTTGCAGCTGCCCAAAGCGCTTCATCAGGCGATAGACCGTGCTGGGGCTGGCCGAGATGCCCTCCCGGGCCAACAAGGCCCACACCCGGCGGTAGCCATAGCGGGGATGTTGTTCGGCGTAGGTACTCACCTCCTGGACGATCTGTTGCTGCGCTGGGCAAGAACGAGCCTGGCCACCCTGTTTTCGGCGGTAGTAGGTGGCCTTGGCTATCCCAGCCAGTTTCAAGAAACGATTCACCCCCAATCCCATCTCTCCTCGCACTTGCTCCATCCGCTCGAAGCTCAGGCTGCCCTCACTCAAAGACCCTTGAGTTTTTTTTGGATCTCCAGCTTCAGCACCGTTTCGGCCAGGGCCTCCTTGAGCTGGCGGTTCTCCATCTCCAGGGCAGTCAATCCCTCATCTTTGCGCCCTGCCAGACCGGCTTTACCTCCTTCCAGGAAGCGTTCCCTCCACTTGTTGAGGCTGTTCTCGGTGGTGCCATACCTGCGGCACAACTCAGCCGCGCTAACCTCACCCCGCAGCAAGCTCAACACGATGGCTACCTTTTCTTCCACGCTGCGTTCCTTTGGCTTGAGCTTTCCCATACTTCACCTCGGCTTGCCACCATCTTAGGTGGTCTCGCTTTGGTGAAGCACTACACAACTGCGTAAGTCCTAACTAGCATAGGCTAGACTATGAAAGGCTCTAGGCGCTGGGGAACCCATGACCCACGAGATGCTTGAATTCATCCGCTGTCTGAACGCGCAAGGTGCCCACTCGATGATTATTGGTGGCTACGCCCTGGCTTTCCTGGGTGTACCCCGCTACACCAAAGACCTGGATCTCTGGGTAAACCAGCGCGAAGCACCTTTGCTTCTAAAGGCCATCAAAGACTTTTTTGCGGGCGACGACCTGGGACTCTCACTTGAAGATTTGAGCACCCCTGGGGTGGTACAACTCGGCTACGAACCCAACCGGATCGATCTGGTGCTGATGAGCGGGCCGGATTTTGATCAGGCCTATGCCCGCAGTCAGGCTTACCAGGTGGAGGGAACTACCTTGCGGGTGGTCTCTCGTGAAGACTTTATCGCCCTGAAAAAGGCTTTTGGACGCAGCATTGACCTGCGCGATATCGAGGAGCTATGAAACCCGTTGCCCGCAAATACCGCTTCGAGGAGGTTCCCTCGGAAAAAGAGCGCTGGCAGGCTTTGCCGCTGGAGGTGCGTTTGCAGGCGGTGGTCGAGATGGCGTTTAGTTGGGCCCGCCTGCAGGGCCGGCAGAACCTGGAGAAGATTCAGCCGGTGGCCCGCAAAAGACCTCTGGCCCAGGTGAGGAAACCTAGGGCTCTAGGGGAATCCGATGGCTGTAGCTGATGCTGTTGCCCTGGCGCAGGCCCAGCCACAGGGCTTCTAGATGCGCTGGCTGGTAAGAACCGGTGCCCAGTGGGAGTACCTGCCCCACGACTTCCCGCCCCCCCACATCGTCAGCGAGCAGGCTCGGCGCTGGATACAGCGGGGGGTCTTCGAGGATCTGGTGCATGACCTGCGGGAAACCCTACGGCTGTTGCAGGGTCGAGCAGCTCAACCCAGCGCCGCCATCTATGATGCACGAACCTTGCAATCCAGCCCCGAGAGCGGGGAGCGGGCAGGCTACGATGGGGCCAAGCGCCGTAAAGGCAGCAAGGTGCACATGGCGGTGGATACCCTGGGTCATCTGCTGGCCCTGCTGGTTACCCCTGCCAACGAACAGGAACGCAGC
>NZ_JHVI01000044.1 GCF_000620065.1 Meiothermus cerbereus DSM 11376
GGGCAAGACCACCACCGCAGTCAGCCTGGCGGCCCTGCTGGCCGAGCGTGAACCGGTCCTGCTGGTGGACGCTGACCCCCAGGGCTCGGCCACCTGGTGGTGCGAGCGGGGGGAGATGCCCTTTGACCTGGCCCAGGAGAGCGACCCCCGCCTCCTCTCCCGGCTGCGCCGGGCGGAGGGGTACGGAGCGGTGGTGGTGGACACGCCCCCGGCCCTGCGCTCGGAGGCCCTGGAAGCCGCCCTGCGCTCGGCAGACTACGCCGTCCTGCCCACGCCCCCGGCCCCGCTGGACCTCGAGGCCCTGGTGGAGACGGTGCGGGGGGCGGTGCGCCCCCTGGGGGTGGCCCACCGGGTCCTCCTCACCCGGGTGGACCCCCGGAGCCTGGGGGAGGCCCTCGAGGCCCAGACCGCCCTCATGGAGGCCGGGGTACCCGCCTTCCACGCCTTCGTGCGGGCCTATAAGGCCCACGAGCGGGCCGCCCTGGACGGGAAGCCCATCACCCACTGGCGGGGCCCCAACGCTCGGGAGGCGGAGGCCGACTACCGCCGGGTGGCGGAGGAGCTTCTGCGGGAGCTTTCCCTGCTCCCAAAGAGGAGGGAGGCGTGAAGCGGAAGCGCCTGGCGGAGCTGGTGAAGGAGGAGACGGAGGCGCTGCGGGAGGCCTCTCCTGCGGGAGAAGGCCCCGAGGAGGCCCCCACCCGGGAAGCCCCGTCGGAGGAGCGCCCCCTCCCCCCCTACCTCACCTACGTGCGCAAGGAGTGCCGGCTCCGCCCAGACCAGCTGGACGCCCTCACCGCTCTCGCCCGGAGGCTGAATCGGGAGCGGAGAGGAAACGGGGAGCGGATCACCGAGAACACGTTGATCCGGTGGGCGGTAGATTTGTTGTTGGAGCGCTTTGAAAGCAAAAATTTGGAAAGGCCCGAACCCTAGCCCCGAGAGGTAAGTTCCGATGAGTAACCCGAGAGACAGATTCTTAGACCTTCTCAAGGAGCTTTTTCAATTTGACCTGACAGACCTGGACTTCGGCATTTACCGCATCATGAACGCCAAGCGCGAGGAGATCGTCCGGTTCCTCGACCGGGATCTTCTGCCGCAGGTCCGGGAGGCCTTCCAGGACTACGAGGCCGAGAACCGGGCGGGGGTCGAGGCCGAACTCGAGGAGGCCATCGCAAAGGCCAAGGAGCTCGGCGCCGATCCCGAGACCCTCCCGCGCATCAAGGAGCTGCGCGCAAAGCTCACCCAGGCCGTGGACGTCACCGCGCTCGAGAACGAGGTTTACTCGCACCTCTACAACTTCTTCCGCCGCTACTACAGCGAGGGCGACTTCATCTCCCGGCGCCGCTACAAAGAGGGTGTCTACGCCATCCCCTACGAGGGCGAGGAGGTCAAACTCTACTGGGCGAACCACGATCAGTACTACATCAAGACGAGCGAGTACCTGCGCAACTACACCTTCAAGCTCCCTTCCGGCAGGCGCGTCCACTTCAAGCTGGTGGAGGCCGACACCGAGAAGGACAACAACCGCGCCCTGAACGGCAACGAGCGCCGCTTCATCCTCTCCCCAGATCAGCCGCTCGCTGAAGAGAACGGCGAACTCGTCATCCGGTTCGTGTTCCGGCCCGACCCTGAAAAGCGCAAGCAGGCGGACCTCAACGCCGCCGCGGTGGACCGCATCCTCAAGCAGACTACGGGATTCGACGACTGGCGGCAGGAGCTTGCGTCCCTCCGGCCTACGGAGAAGAACGCAAACCGCACGCTGCTGGAGAAGCACCTCACGGACTACACCGCCCGCAACACCTTCGACTACTTCATCCACAAGGACCTGGGCGGTTTCCTGCGCCGGGAGCTCGACTTCTACATCAAGAACGAGGTGATGCATCTTGACGACGTGGAGAGCGAAACCGCCCCGCGCGTGGAGCAGTACCTCTCGAAGATCAAGGCCATCCGCCGGATCGCCCACAAGATCATCGACTTCCTGGCGCAGATCGAGAACTTCCAGAAGAAGCTCTGGCTCAAAAAGAAGTTCGTCGTCGACACGCAGTACTGCATCACGATGGGCCGCATCTTACGGATCAAAGACGAAGAGACGCGCCACTGGCTCATCGGGGAGATCATCAAGAACGATGCCCAGCGGGAGGAGTGGGTCCGGTTGTTCGCGATCAACGAGATCGAAGGCAATCTGACGACGCCCGGCTACACCGAGCCGCTCACGCCCGAATTCTTGAAGGCCCACCCGACGCTGGTGGTGGACACGCGGCACTTCGACGAAGCCTTCAAGCTGCGCCTGCTGGCGGCGATCCCGGACCTGGACGAGGAAACCGACGGGCTACTGATCCATAGTGAGAACTTCCAGGCGCTGAACCTGATGCTGGAGCGGTACAGGGCAAGCGTTAACGCCATCTATATCGATCCACCATACAACTCACCTGCAAGCGAAATCCCATATAAGAATGACTATAAGCATTCATCCTGGCTGGCTTTGATGCATGACCGTCTTCTCCGCTCCGTAGCATACCTTGTAGATGACGCACCATATGCGATAGCTATCGATGATTACGAACAAGCAGTACTGTGTACACTACTCGATGCGCTATTTCCCCAAATGGACAGGCAGATGGTGATTGTCAATCATCATCCTCAAGGGGGTATGAGCCATAACATTTCTAGAACGCATGAGTACATGGCTATTCTTGTCCCCAGCGGATTGGACGTACTACGGGGAAGGGAGAAAACGTCGGGTGTGGAGTATAGAAGCTTTATGCTCAGCGGGCCGGGTACGAATAAGACAAGGGCTGGCCGCCCGAATAGCTTTTATGCTGTTCTGGTTGATCGCAAGGCAAGAAAGGTAGTCGGAGTAGAGCCGCCACCCAAAGCTGCGAAATACCCAACAGACCCTACTAAAGATGGGTATGAGCGTATCTATCCGATCAACCAGGCTGGCGAGGAGAAGGTCTGGTGTCGCACCTTCGAATCAGCACGTTCCTTAGTAGCACAAGGTGCAATTGTCCTCACGGATCAAGGGACACTAAAAATTGCAATTGATACGACCGGACGCAGGCGCAGCCTCATGAGTAATTGGACCGACAGTAGATACAACGCTGGGCCTCACGGGACCGCTCTTATCGCAGATATTCTAGGCGTGCGGGATCTTTTCGCTTATCCAAAGTCCCTGTTCACTGTAATGGATGCTATCGAGGCCATGACTTGGTTCGCTGAGGAGCCAAACATCCTCGACTACTTCGCCGGCTCCGGCACCACGGGGCACGCGGTCATCAACCTCAACCGCGAGGACGGCGGGCGGCGCAAGTTCATCCTGGTGGAGATGGGCGACTACTTCGACACGGTGCTCGTGCCGCGCATCAAGAAGGTCATCTTCACGCCGGAGTGGAAGGACGGAAAGCCCAAGCGTATGGCCACGCCGGAGGAGGCCGAGCGCAGCCCGCGGATCCTCAAGATCCTGCGCCTCGAATCCTACGAGGACACGCTGAACAACCTGGAATTGAAGCGCACCGAGGCGCAACAGACGTTGCTCGAACAGCACCCGGAGTTCCGCGAGGACTACATGCTCCGCTACATGCTGGATGTGGAGAGCCGCGGCAGCGCCTCGCTTTTGAATATCGACCGCTTCGAGGATCCGTTCAATTACAAGCTCGAGATCGCCACCGGCACGGCCGGCGAGACGAAGCCGACGGTGGTGGACCTAGTCGAGACCTTCAACTATCTCCTCGGCCTCCGCGTGAAGAAGAAGAAGATGGACGACGTCCGCGGCGTGCGCGTGGTAACGGGCACGAACCCGCAGGGGGAACGGGTGCTCATCCTCTGGCGCAACACCAAGGAGCTGGGCAACGACGCCCTCGACGCCTGGTTCCGCAGGCAGGGCTACAACACCAAGGACCAGGAGTTCGACGTCATCTACGTGAACGGCGACAACAACCTGGAGAACCTCCGCAAGCCAGACCAGACCTGGAAGGTGCGGCTCATCGAGGAGGAATTCCAGCGGCTCATGTTCGACGTGGCGGACGTGTAGGAGGCAAACGCTGATGGCCCGAAGGAAGACATCGCCAGGTCGCCAAGTCTCCCAGTCTCCCACCCTCAAATTCGATCAGCGGCTGGTGCTCCACCAGTGGCTGCTCGGCCTCTTCGGCGCGTCGAGCTTCGAGCGTCTCGCCGCCAATCTGAAAGCCCCGGAGCTGGAAGGCTTCGACGAGAACAACGTCAGCCGTTTCTACCAAGCGCTGTGCCTGCACATTCCGACAGAGAAACGCCCGCATCTGCCGGATGACCTGCTTCTGGCCTACGACCAGAACATCGTGCGCCATTGGAAGCGGATCACGGAGCGGCGGAATCACGCGGGGCCGTTCCTCTATCCCAAGTACTTCCAGTACCTGGCGCTGCTCTTCACCGAGATTTACCTCGATCGGTACTTTCGCAACCCGGACGGGTTGCTCGCCGAGCTCAACGCCCACGTGGAGACCTTCAACGCCGACGCGCCGGAACCAAGCCGCATAGAGCCCTACACGAGGCAGGACCTCAACAAGCTGGCGTTCTGGATGGCCACCGGAAGCGGCAAGACGCTTCTGATGCACATCAACATCCTCCAGTACCAGCACTACCTGAGAAAGCACAACCGCGAGCAGGCGCTAAACCGGATCATCCTGCTGACGCCGAACGAGGGGCTGTCGCACCAGCATCTGGAGGAGTTCCAGCTTTCGGGCATCGAGGCCGAGCTGTTCTCGAAGGAGGGACGGGGTCTTTTCACGGGTCGCGCGGTGGAGATCCTCGATATCCACAAGCTGCGCGATGAGATGGGCGAAAAGACTGTAGCCGTGGACGCCTTCGAGGGGAACAATTTGGTCCTCGTGGACGAAGGGCATCGCGGCACCAGCGGCGCGCAAGAAGGCGCCTGGATGCAGAAGCGGAACCAGCTCTGCGAGAACGGATTCTCGTTCGAGTACTCGGCGACCTTCGGCCAGGCGATGAAGGCCAGCGGGAACCGCGCGCTGGAGCAGACGTATGCCAGGTGCATTCTCTTCGACTACTCGTACAAGTACTTCTACGGCGACGGGTACGGCAAGGACTACCGCATCTTGAACCTGGCCGACGACTCGGACGAGAACGTCCGCCGCCGGTATCTCACCGCCTGCCTTCTTTCGTTCTACCAGCAACTGAAGCTCTATCGGGACAAGCCTGGAGACTTCCGGCAATTTCTCATCGAACGTCCGCTCTGGATCTTCGTCGGCGGCAGCGTCAACGCGGTCCGCACGCAGAATAAACGCAAGGTCTCCGACGTCGTGGATATCCTTCTGTCCCTGGCGACCTTTGTGCGCGAGCGCGACGAAAGCGTGACAGCTATCGAGCGCCTGCTCGCAGGACGCTCTGGACTGCTCGACGCCAAGGGGCGGGACCTCTTCCAAGGCACATACGCCTATCTCAATACGCTCGGCCTCTCGCCCCAGCAGGTCTTCGAGGACATCCTGCGCGTGCTGTTCAATGCCGCCACGACAGCCGCGCTACACGTGGAGCATCTCAAGGGCACCGATGGCGAGGTCGCGCTGCGGCTTGGTGACAACGACGCCTTCGGCGTGATCAACGTTGGCGACGCCCCGGCCCTCTGCAAGCTCTGCGAGGAACAGAGGGAACTGGTCGTCACGGAGAAGGAATTCTCCGGCTCCCTCTTCCGCGCCCTCAATGACGAGACGTCCACGATCAACATTCTGATCGGCTCCAAGAAGTTCATCGAAGGCTGGTCGAGCTGGCGGGTCAGCACCATGGGCCTCATGAACATCGGGCGGAACGAAGGCCCGCAGATCATTCAGCTCTTCGGTCGCGGCGTCCGACTCAAGGGAAAGGACTTCTCGCTCAAGCGCAGCCGGCGCCTGGAGGGTGTAAGCGCACCCAGGAACATCGAGACCCTGGAGACGCTCAACATCTTCGGCATCCGCGCGGACTACATGCGCCAGTTCAAGGAGTACCTTGAGGAGGAGGGCCTGCCGGCGAACGAGGATCGGATCGAGTTCGTCCTTCCGGTCATCAAGAACCTCGGGAGCAAGAAGCTCAAGATGGTCCGCCTTCGGGAAGGCATCGACTTCAAGAAGGACGGACCGAAGCCCGCCTTAGACGAGCCGCCTGACTATCTTGTCCGGCATCCTGTCGTGGTGGATTGGTATCCGAAGCTCCAGGCCATGGCCAGCGGCGCCGGTGGGACGAACGGCCAGGCGGCGGAGCGGGATCGGTGCTACTTTGAAGAATCGCATCTGGCGTTTCTCGACTTCGACGCCATCTACTTTGAGCTTCAGCAGTTCAAGAACGAGCGAGGCTGGTACAATCTGACAATTCCGCGTGACGGCCTCGTCTCTCTCCTGAAGCAGAAGGAGAAGAAGTGGTACACGCTGTACATCCCCAAGGAGGAGATGGGGTTCCGTTCGTTCCAGCAGGTCCTCCGCTGGCAGGAGATTGCGACCGCCCTTTTGAAGAAGTACCTGGACCGTTACTACAAGTTCAAAAAGCAGGAGTTCGAGGGGAAGCTTCTGGAGTATCAGGAGCTCTCTGAGGACGATCCTAACTTTGTGAGTGAGTACCGACTGCTCATTGAGCAGTCGCGCGAGGACATTGTCCAGAAGCTAAACGAAATAAAAAAGTTAATCGAAAGCGGAAGTCTGAAAGAAGCAGAGTTCTCCAGTCTGGCTTTTGAACAGGGCTCATTCAAGGCAGTCGCTTTTGCTGGTCATCTTTACCAGCCGCTCATCTACGCTGGCGACAATCTCATCGAGGTCAAGCCCGTGGTGCTGGAGAACGAGGGCGAGCGCGATTTCGTGCTGGACCTCCAGGCGTTCTGCGAGTCCGAAAAGGGGAAGGAGTTCCTCAAGGACAAGGAGCTCTACCTGCTCCGCAACCTGAGTCGCGGCCGCGGCATCGGCTTCTTTGAGGCGGGCAACTTCTACCCCGACTTCATCCTCTGGCTGCTCGCTAACGGCAAGCAATATGTGACTTTTATTGACCCCAAGGGGCTGCGCAATCTCGAGGGACCGGAGGACCCGAAGATCCAGTTTCACCAAACGATCAAGGAGTTGAAAGATCAACTAGGCGATCCGGCAGTTGTCCTGAATTCGTTCATCATTTCCAGCACGCCTTTCAATCAGGTCAAATGGTGGAACGGGGGCATGGCCAAAGAAGGTTTTGAGGCACGGAACGTTTTTTTTCAGCGGGAGGACCAGAACACCTACATCGGGAAGCTGCTGACTCAAGTTACGCAAGGTTGAAAAAAGGCGATAAGATAGGGGTCTCCTCGTGCACCAGGAGACCCCTGGATGAGTTTGACACTCCCACGGCTAAAGCGCGTGGGAGTGTCAACGGGTAAGCTGGGGCCATGAACGCTCTGGCCATTTCTCCATCTCAACAGCGCGAGTTACAGGAATTCCTGGCCCGGGGAGAACCCGTGCGCATCCTCCCCCTGGAGGCCGAACTCACCACCCAGCAGGCAGCAGAGATCCTGGGGGTTTCCCGTCCCTATCTGATCCGCCTCCTGGAGGAGGGTAAGATCCCCCACCGCAAGGTAGGAAGCCACCGCCGCGTGCTGGCCTACCGGGAGACCTCGAGGCGGCAGGGGCGTGAGCTGTTGGACCGGCTCATCGCCGAAAGCCAGGCGCTCGGCCTCGACCGTCCGCACGCCAGCGACTAGAACACCTCCGGCAGCGCCCTAGCGGCCTCCTCCAGGCGCTTCCTGGAGACGTGCACGTAGATCTGGGTGGTGGCGATGGAGGCGTGGCCCAGGAGCTCCTTCACCTCGTCGATCCCCCGCCCCGCCTCCATCAGCGCCGAGGCGTAGGAGTGGCGCAGCTTGTGGGGGGTGAGCCGGGCCCAGTCCTTGAGCCCCGCCCGCCGGGCCACCCGCTTGAGCATGGCCTGCACCGTGCGGGCCGGGAAGGGCTTCCCCCGCTCCCTCCCCGCGGTGTGGCTCCACAGGTAGGGGCTGGTGGGGTGGCCCTCCAGGTTGCGGTGCTTGAGCCACTGGAAGAGGGCCCGCTGGGCGGTGGGGGAGAGCACCACCACCCGCTCCTTATTGCCCTTGCCCAGCACCCGCACCGCGTGGGGCACCCCGTCCTGGTAGGTGAGGTCGGCGTAGGTCAGGCTCAAGGCCTCCGAAATCCGCAAGCCCGTGCCGTAGAGAAAGGCCAGCAGGGCCCAGTCGCGCAGGCCTTGCCGGGGGGAGCGGTTTTTGTAGGCGGCCTCCAGGAGCCGGGCCACCTCGGGCGGGG
>NZ_JHVI01000045.1 GCF_000620065.1 Meiothermus cerbereus DSM 11376
GGTCGGGTTAGTTCGACACCGTTCGGTGACGAACTAACCGAATCTGGTATAAGAAATGTTCTTGATTCGTTCTTTTTGCTGGGGCCCCCGCCGGAAGCACCGCTTTGCGCTCCTAAATCCAGTCGGTTCTGGCCTGCGCTAAGCACAAGGCTTCAGGTGGGGTACAACTCGGAGGCCATCTCTCGCGCCGCTTATCCTGCTCCTGCTCGAGCTAGGCCATCCCTGAGCTTAACCTCCATTTGGCTTACCGAAATGGGCATTCTGAGCTACAATATAGGTGCGGGAAGAGGGCGCAGCCGCTGGTGGGCATCCACCAGAGGAAAGTCCGGGCAGCACAGGGCATGATGCCAGCTAACGGCTGGGCGGGGTAACCCGACGGAATAGTGCAACAGAAAGCAGACGGCCCTCGCCCCAAAGCGAGTGGTCAAGGTGAAACGGTGCGGTAAGAGCGCACCAGTGCCCCTGGAAACAGGGGCAGCTAGGCAAACCCCATCTGCTGCAAGTCCCGTAAGTCCGACAGGGAGAACTGACCCGGTTCGTTATTACCTGCGGCAGGGACGCTCGAGGTGAGCGGCGACGCTCATCCCAGAGAGATGGCTGCGGAAACAGAACCCGGCTTACGCCTCTTCCCTAACCTGGAAACCCTCACCAATCCCCCTACACCCTGCGGGTGGGGGGTTGGTGCGTTTTGGCAGGTCGTACCGGGCATAGTGCCTTTTGAGGGGTAGAATTCCAAGCGTGAATCGCCGCCTGCTTGGCAGAGAACTGTTGCGCCAGGGGGAGCAGCGTGGCCCCGGCGGTCGCAGGCTCTGCCGCCATGCACCCTGCCACAACGAGGTGCCACCGGGACGCCGCAGCTGGTGCAGTGAGGCATGTGTGCACCAGTATCGGCTGCAAGCCCACTGGAGTTATGCCCGGCAGCATCTGCGTAAGCGGGAAAAGGGGGTTTGCCAGGTTTGCGGTACCGACACCCGCCCCCTTAAAAGCAGCCTGATGAAACTGTGGAAGGCCGCAGTGCAGATTGGACGAACCCAGCGATTGGCGCAAGACCTCTACCAGCACGCCGAATACCGCGAGCTGGCCCTGCAGTATGCCCAGTTCGCCCAGGAGCTTTCCCAGCGCGGCTTTCACGGCTTTGCAGCGGAGCTACCCAGGCGCTGGCGACCGCGCAAAGCCTGGAAAAAGCCCACAGACTTATGGGAGGCCGACCACATCCGGCCGGTGGTAGAGGGCGGCACCCACGCGCCAGAAAACCTGCGAACTTTATGTCAGCCCTGCCACAAACAAATGACTCGAGACCTCGTCCTCAAGCGCAAAAAGTCTAACCCCGGCGCAGGCTAATCTGCGAGCGCATCCCCAGACCCCCGCCATAGCCAGAAGCGCGTGCCCCAAAACCGACCCCGCTCCACCACCAGAGCCAAGGCTGTCACGCGCCACGCTATTTGCCCATTTTACGCCACGCTAAATGTCACCACTTGAAAGATGAGAAACACGCTAAATGTCACCAGTTTTGGCTTTGAATGGATTAGCAACCAGTGAAATACGCATGAGATAAATAAGTCATTTATTAGAAGCTTCAGGATAAGTTTGCTCCACCTCCAGCTTGAGCCGGAGCGGCAACGCCTCCCACCCTACCCATTCCGGCCAAGGGATTTTATTTACCACTTCTACGCTTTCGGCCTTTTCCAGCTTCTGGAGCAGCGCCTTTGCCTCCCGCTCCAGCGCATCCAGCGCGTCGTAGTAGGCGTTCAGGGTTTGCCGTTCGCTGTCGGTTATGCGCCCGAGTTGGAGTTTAGTTATCAGGTCGGTGAAATCGTTGGGGCGCAAGCGCTCACTGGCAGCGATTAGGGCGTTTTTGATGCGGTTAGCAGCCTCTTGGCGTGCCAACTCGAGCCATTCAACCTCGAGTTCGGCTTGTAGCGCCTCGAGGTCTACGTCATCTCGGAAGCCGCTGATGATGAGTGTGTCGTTCTCGCGTCTTGTGATGATGCCTGATTTAGAGTAGGGTAGTAGTATAAATATTATGGTGTTCATGGCAACCTCCTATCTGATTTCAAGCTCAGCCCAGATGCCATGTCCGGAACTCACTACTACAGAGTTTGATGTGTTATTTACAATATATAAGTAAACATATGAGCTACTGCTTGCTAATAGAGTATCCACCGCAACGTCGTCATAATTTGCGCTTCCTGTCCATGTATTCGTAGCCTGAACGCGAGGCAATAGAGTAGTAAAAACATATCTAACTCTTCGCAGATAAATTGCTCTCCCAGAGGGTACTAAAATCATAGTGAATGCAATCAAGTAACTAGAATTTGCAGGAATAGTAACACTATTACTTAGATACGACTGCACTACGAACCGGTTTTGGTGGTCGTAGCGGCCAGAAATTTCGCTGACTATAACCCGCCCGCTATTACGCTCTGCCCTGAAAACCTCACCTATAAAATTGCCCGCATCATCATATCTCCATAAAAAAAAGCTCGCGCCCGCGTTACTGCCGCTCTCATTCCCCCCTAGGCCAAAGGCCCAGCGCGGGCCTGAAGTTCGCAGTTCTATATGGCGATTCCCTGATCCGGAGGTTCCTGCAGTGGTATTTACCTTAGGCAAAGATAGCGCCCCGGTCATGGTGTCCCCGGACCGGTTCAGCGGGGTGTAGCCCAAATGGCCCACCACACTGCCGGGGGCCAGTTTGGCAGAAGTTACCGCCTGATTAGCAATGTGTTGGGTCAGGATGCTTGCATCCCGCACATCCTGCGCCAGCCGCTGGCTCGAGTCCAGCGTGGCAAGGCCATTGCCAATGCCCCACATATCGCGCAGGGTGTGCACCCAGCGTCCCCCACCGCTCGCAGTCAAGACCCACAGGCCATCGGCGGGGAGGCTAGAGGGGTTGTACAGCCGGTAGCGGCCATATTCCCCCACATCACACACGTCGCCGTTCACAAAGCCGGTGGCAGCGGACAAAGCGGCCAACGAGGCCACCGTCCGTACCCGCTTCACCCCCTGGGTTTCGGCTTCGCTGAGCCGCACGTGGAGGTTCTCAGTGCGGTTCAATACGGCTTGCACCGCGTTTTCTAGTGGTTCAATGGCGATGGGCTCGTTGTTCCCTGAGATGGGAAAGTTGGGGATGTTGGGCGGAAAAGCGTTTTGAGGGTTGAGGGTTTTAGGCATGATTCCTCCTACGGATAAAGCACGACAGGCGGCGCGCCCCAGACCTGCCCTGGTGGGTTCCAGGTAAGGCCCGCCGGGTTCCAGTTCAACGGCCCTGATGGCACGTATCGCAGCGTTGCCAATCGGGTATGCGCTGGTTTGACCTGATTGATGATTGCAAGGATGCGGTTTTTCTCCTCTACCGAGCCATCGTAGCTACGGGTGCCAGCGTACAGGTATACGTCGAACTCGCTCCAGCGCGTGTTGTCGTAGTTGCGCACCGGCACTATGGCGCTGTTGTAGCCGAGCTGAGAGAGGGCCAGGCCCAGGCCGTACTCGGTGCCCGCCCATTGCCAAAATTCCCAGGCGCCAATAATGCGCTGCCGGAAGGCGTCCAGGCTCTCGGCAGGATAGCGCACGAAATTGCGCTCAGCCCCAAGCAGGTTCAAACCATCCTCCGGGGCCAGCTCGACATATCTCGCGCGCAAGGCGGTAGCCACATACTCGAGGTGCTCATCGGCAAGCGCTCCATAGGCCTCGATTTCCGGCCCGACCGGGGCATCTTGAAACCAGGGCGGAGCTCGATCCCGTAACCAATCCTCCAGCAGGCGAATCTCGTATAGCGGAATCACGGCTACACCTCAATCCAGGTCAGGTTTGCGTTGAATTGCGCGGCCTGCACGCTGCTCAGGGTGACATCGGTTGCAGGAGCCGACAACGCCACATCAATCACATTGGGCACGAACAGCGCTTCGATGATGGCCGATCTGTAGATTATCCCGCCAATCGGCACACCCGCTTGCAGAGCCGCCAGGGCTGCCGCGGCCTGCCCCTGCGCCCGGCTCAGGAATCCCGTGCGTACCCGGATGGTGGCGGTAATAGTGACGTTGACGGCCGTGGCTGCATATACCTGCACATCCGCCGTGAGCGGCTTTTTCTGCTGGATGATGTTGTTGGCCGCCGCTACCGCCCCGCTGCCCAGGCCCCCCTCACCCCACACGACCACATCGACTGTTGCCTGGCCGCGCGGATTCTGATCCAAAACGCGCACCTTAGTGATGCTGGGGTCAGCCGAGAGCGCCCAGGAGCGGTAAGCGGCGGCGGTGCCGCCATAGCCCAGCTCTGCCCAGCGCAGGCGGCAGCGCTCGCGTAGCTGCGCGTCGGTTTCCTGATCAATCGCAGCCTCGATTACCTGGTCGTTAACGATGGTTACGCCGGGCAGCGGGGTAAACAGGGTTGTGCCGCTACCCAGCGCGAGCCGATAGGCCGTGCCGGGGCTCTCGGCCCTGAACTCCAGCGACAGCGTGCCGCCCGGATTGAGCACACCGCCGGCCACATTGTTAAATCGCAGATTACCCACCCCGGCCCAAAGTTGGTTGGGCTGGATGGTATAGGGGCCAAACCCGCTGCTGCAGGTCAGGGTAAAGCGCTGCCGCTCAAAGGTGGCCTCTTTGCGCAGGAGGCCATAAACGTTGTAGGCATACAGATCCAGGAATGGGCCGGTGGCGCTTTCCAGGTATCCGCCCTGGGTAATGGCCAGGCGCACCGCCTCCAGCTCGGCGATGGCCTCGGCGTACAGCTCGATCAGTGTGCGCTGCTCGGAGCCGGCTATCCAGTCGTTGGGGGCGTAGCCCTTGCTCTGCAAAATACTGATGAGCCGGGCCAGCACCTGGCTTTGCGATCGGGGCTGGAGTAATTGCTCAAGTAGCACGCAGCACCTCCACCGATACGCCGCTGACGGCCAAAACCAGCGCAAACGGGCCCTGGGCCGTCAGGCCGCGAATGCTGACGCGAACTCGATTCAAATCCATCTGCTCGGCCTCCACTTCCACCTCGGCCACCCGCGGGTCCTGCTCCACCGCGGCCTGCACGAAGGTTTCCAGCTCGTACTGGGTCTGGGCATTCCAGGGCGCCTGCACCATCTCGCGCAGGTCAAAGCCGTAGGCCGGGTCGTAAAAGAGCCCCCCGCGTGGGGTCTGTAGCCGCCGCACTAAAGCCCCCAGCAGGTTTTCCAGGCCGCTCTTGCGGCGGCGCTCGATCAGGCTGTAGTCGGTTCCGAGGTCCACCATAGTTATCCCGAAAATGTTTTGCCGGAGCCGCTGATGATCTCTCCGGTGAGGGTAGCCGAGCCTGCGGCCACGCCGGTGATGCGAATCTGGTCGCCCACCCGGGCCACCGCGGGGCCCCCGCCGGCGAGATTGACCACATCTCCATTTACATTGACCTCCGGCGCCACCAGGTTCACCTTTACGGTGGCGTGAATTATCAGCTCCCGCAGGCTGCCCGCGTCGAACAACAACGCCACCGGGCGGGCCGGATCGCCATTTTCGAAGCCCAGCAGCACCCGCGTGCCCACCTGCACCCGCACCTCCACCCCGGGCAGCATGGTGCGCAGGGGCACCCGCGTGAGCAGGGGCAGATCGGGCTTGTCCGGCTGCAGATCGAGCCGCATATCGCCGTGGTCGCGCAGAATCTGGCAGGGGTAGAGGGCCAGGGTGTCCAGGCGGCCATCCCAGATTAGCTGCTGCAGGCGGCGCTTCAGTCGCTCACCGGGCACAAAACACCTCCGTGCGATACTGGCCGATGTGGTGCACCACGCGCTCGACGTTGCCGAACACCACGTCGGCCCCAGCCGCCCGGCCCTCGAGGCGCACGCCGGGCTGCAGGCCGGGCTCCAAAGAGAACCAGAAATGCCCCCGTGCAAAGTCGAACTCGATAGAGGCTAGCCGCTTTGGGTAAGAGGGCCAGGCCTCACGCCCCACCCAGACCCGGCCATCCGGCTGCACCCGCCAGCTGCGCTCCGGCAGCAACAGCAGCACCCGGCGCAACTCCTGCCAGGCGGGATACCCCAGGCGGGTGTAGCGCAGGAAAACCTCGGGGCCGTCGATCTCCCCTGCGGCCTCGCCTGCCTCGGTCAGCAGGTCGCGGATGATGAGGTAGGCCGGCACCCCTTCGTAATACTTTGGGCGCAGCGCCCGATCCAGCCGGCCCGCCCCGCCCACCAGGGATAGGCTCCAGAAGCCCCCTTGCCGGCCCGCAGCCACGCAGGTAGCCGCCAGGCGCTCGCCAGATTCAAACTCCATCTGCAGCAGCTCACCCAGCGGCACCGGCTCGGTGGCCCGCAGCGCGGCAACCCACCGGCCCGTGCGGGGCAGGCTGATCTGCCCATCCGAGATTTTGCTGGACTTGATCGAGAGCAGCGCCATTATCTACCTACCATCCGATTCGCCACAGCAGAACCATCCGCGACCCCTCGCGCCACAGACGATAGCCCCACCATGCTGGGCCTGTTTTCGCCTGCCTTCTGCGCGCTGGGTTTGCCTCCGCCAGCGCCGCCGCTGCCGCTGCCGGCCAGGCTGCCCGGCGCGGGGCCGTCGAGCTTCTCCACTGTGCCACTCCGGCGCTCCTTGGACTGCCACTCCCTCAGCTTGAAGCGCAGCACAAACCCGCTTTCCCGGCTGAAGTCCGGGCTCTCCAGATCAAATAGGTAGACATAGCGCACCCCGTGAAGCTGCAGGTTGGGGTGGGCCGCCTGTAGAACCACCGGCTTCTTGTCGCGCCGGTTGCGGTACAGGTTGAGCACCGCTAAAAGCCGCTCGAACTCGGCCTTGGAATCGGCCACCGCCTCCACCTCCACCTCGGCGTCGCGGTAGCGCAGAAAGGTGCGCTCGGCCCCGTTTTCGCCTGCGATGGGGGCGGAATCCTCCTCCAGGCCGCCCCCCCGCACGTTCACGGTGACGTTGGGGATGGCCACCCGGCCCTGCGGGCCCAGCAGGGTCAGGGTCTCCCACACCTCCGGCGCTTCCCAGGGGCTAGGGATTTTAGCCATCCACACCCTCCTCCAGCGCCAGCTCCTCCAGCGCCAGCAGCACCGCCTCTTTGATGGCCGGCTGCAACTCCTGCACCACCTGGCGCGGCTGGCCGCTGCCGATCTGAATCTGCTCGATGTTGATGCTGACCGTGATTGAGCGCTCGGCCCTGGGGCGGGCCTGAGCCGGTGGGGGTGTGAGGCCCGGTTGTGGCAGCTCCACCCGGGGTTGGAGCGACTGCTCCATTCCGGCGACCGCATCCGCCACCTGCGGCATCCCGGCCTCGATGCCCTGGGCCAGGCCCAGCGAGAGCATCAGGCCGTAGCCCGCAAAGACCCGCGAGGGGCTTCTGATCTGAAATAGGCTGCGGAACCAGTTCTTGATGGCCTCGCCGCCCTGGGCGATGCGCTCGGCCACCCCCGAGAGCCCGGCGGAGAGGCCCTGGGCCAGGCCGCCCATGATGTTGCGGCCCCACTCCACAGCCTGCTGGCCCAACATGGCAAGCGGGGCTGTGATCACCTGCACCACCCCCTGCATGATCTGCTCCACCCCCGCCCGGGCCCGCTCGAAATTACCCGTAAACAGGCCCACCAGCACCTCGAGCAGCCCTCGCACCAGATTCACCAGGCCGGTGAGGGCGCTGACGATGCTGGCCCCAATGCGGGCAAAGACGTTGATGGTGAGGGTCATAATGAACCCCAGCACGAAGCCAAACGCATAGCCCAGCGCATCCAGCGCCCCGTGGGCCCGCCCCAAGGCGGCTGCGATCACCTCGCCCACCGGGCCGAACTGCAGGGCCAGCCCGGCGATGGCCTGGCGAAAACCATTCCACGCCGCCACTAAGGGCACCAGGGCCAGCCGCACCTGATCGCGGAACTGCTGCACGTGCTGCCAGGCCCAGACAAACGCCGCGCCCAGCGCCATCAGACCGGCCAGCAAAGCCCCCACCGGATTGGCCAGCATCGCCGCTGTGAGGGCCCGGAAGGCCCCGGCCAGCCCCAGCACCGCCGCACGGGCCGCCGGAATGGGGCCGCCCAGGGCCCGCAGGCGCAGGATGGCCCGATCCAGCGCCCCGGCCAGGTCAAACGCCCTCAAAGCCAGGGCGCTCATGCCCTCCCGCAGCAGCAGCAGGCCCATCCGAGCCTGGCCCGCCACCATACCTACCCCGGCCAGGGCGGCGATGCCCCCACCAGCGGCCAGCACC
>NZ_JHVI01000046.1 GCF_000620065.1 Meiothermus cerbereus DSM 11376
CACGATTGCGCGACAGATTCACCAGAAAGACAAATTGGAACTCCTGCGCCGTCAAGACAGCGTGTGTGGTATGTGCCGTCTTCCGCTTGCAGTGGAGGATATGGACGACCACCACGTCAAGCCGAGACACGCTGGGGGACAGAACACGTTAGACAACCGGATGTTGGTGCATCGCTGGTGCCATCACGCGCACCATCAGCGAGTTGGGTACAAGGGCTTGAAGGCTTGAGCCGTGTGCGGTGAAAGTCGCACGCACGGTTCTGAGGGGGCTGGGAGAGCCGCAAGGCTCACCCGGCTACCCGGCGGGGAGGTTCAGACTCCCACGCCCCGCTACACCGTGGCGAGAAGCACGTGGAAGTGTCAACTGCTGGAAGCGGTGGCGCTGCTGGACGAGCTCTTGAGCCGGATGCAGGCCTACCAGCATAAAAAACTCCGCGTTTGCGGGCGCTGTACTCGTGGCAGTAGTGAAAAGCCCCTCGAGCCCTAGCTCGAGGGGCCTCATGGCTCGGTGCTACTGCCGCACGCTGGCGTTGTAGCGGGCCAGCACCTGGTCGGCCCGTTGCTTGGCCTCGTCCAGGGCTTGCTGGGCCGGCTTGCCGCGCAGGGCTTCCTCGATGGCCGACTGCACGATCTGGCGGATCTCGGTGAAGCCACCCATCAGGCAGCCCGCCGAGGCGGTGTTGACCTTGGAGGTCTCGAGCTGCCGCAGGGCGGTGGTGTAGTTGGGCTGACGCACGTAAGCCTGGCGCACGCTGGGAAGCTCGGTCACACCCTTCACCACCGGGAAGTAGCCGGTGCCGATGATCCACTTGGCCTGGGTCTCGGGCTGCAGCAAGTAGCGGATAAAGGCCCAGGAGGCCGCGTTTTGCTCATCGCTGAAGCCGCGGATCAGGTAGACCGCGGCCCCCCCGATGGCCGTGCCGTTGCGTTCGTTCAGGTAGGGGTAAAAGGCCGTGCGCAGCGGGAAGCGGTTGCCCACCTGGCGCAGCACCCCGGTGAGCGAGGCGGTGGAGTAGATGGCGATGGCCGCGTTGCCCTGGGCAAAGAGGGCCTGGCTGTCGGCCCAGCTGCGTCCGGTGTTGGCGGCCACGCCCTCACGCACCAGCCGGGCCCAGGTGTCCAGGAAAGCCACCGCGGCGGGGTTGTTGAAGGTCACCTCGGTGGCCCGGGCCCTGCGTCCGTTCTCGTTGTTGCAGAAAAACTGGCCGGAGTTGTAGCTGAACTGCTCCATGAACCAGCTATCAATGGGGATGGAAAGGCCAAAGCGGGTGGTCTTGCCGGAGGCGTCCTTGATGGTCAGCTTGCGCGCGGCGGCCTCGAGGTCGGCCAGGCTCCAGGTGTTGCGGTAGGGGATGCCGGCCTGCTCGAGGGCCTGGGCGTTGAAGTAGAGGATGGGGTTGGAGCTGTTGAAGGCCAGGCCAAAGAGCTTGCCGTCCACCGTGTAGTAGCTGCGGGGCTGGCTGACGAACTGCGAGAGGTCGAAGTTGTTGGCCCGGGCCAGGTCTTCCAGGGGTAGCACGGCGCCCGAGTCGGCCATGAAGCGCGCCCCAATGTCGTAGACCTGAATCACGTTGGGCCGCCCCTGGCCCCCGGCCTGCAGGGCCGCCCGCAGTTTGTTGAGGCCGTCGTCGTAGGAGCCCACAAACTGGCTGCGTACCGTGACCCGGTTCTGCGAGGCGTTGAAGTCCTTGACCAGGGCCTCGGTGGCCTCGCCCAGCACCCCGCCCATGGAGTGCCAGAAGTCGATGGTGATGCGCTGGGCCTGGGCCAGTCCGCCCAGTGCGCCCGCTGCCAGTAGTGCCACGAAAATCTTCTTCATGTGTTGCCTCCCGATACTTATCCTTTGAGCCCGCCCAGCGCGATACCCCGTACGAAGGCCCGCTGGGCCAGCAGAAAGGCCAACAAAGTAGGTAGCAAGACCAAAATCGAGACCGCGGCCACCACGTTCCAACTGGTCACCTCCACGCTCACCACCTGCGCGATGGCGATCTGGGCGGTCTGCATGCTGGAGTTGTTAATCACCACCAGCGGCCAGAGGTACATATTCCAGGTACCCAAAAAAGTTAGAGCAGCCAGCGCGCCCAGGGCCGGAGCGGCCAGCGGCAGGGCCACATGCCACAGGATGCGCAGGTGGCCGGCCCCGTCTATGCGGGCTGCGTCGAACAGGTCTTGCGGTAGGCTCTTGATGAACTGGCGCAGCAGGAAGATGCCCAGCGGCGCGGCAATAAAGGGCACTGTAAGGGCCCAGTAAGTGTTGATCCAGCCAAACTGCTGCACCATCAGGTACAGCGGTAAAAAGGTCACCTCACCGGGGATCAGCAGCAAAGACACCACAAAGCCAAACAGCAGGCTCTGCCCCACAAAACGTACCCGGGCCAGCGCATAGCCCATGCTGGCCGAGACCAGCAAGACTCCCAGCGTCACGCTGAGCGAGACCACCAGGCTGTTGAGCAGGTAGCGCCCCACCGGGTGTTTTTGCAGGGCCTCCTGGTAGGCCTCGAGGGTAGGCCGGGGGGGCAAGAGACCCGGAGCGTATAGGTCGGCATCGCTGCGGAAGCTGGCCGAGAGCAGGGTCAGCAGGGGCAACACCAAGAGCCAGGCATACACCCCCAGCGCCAGATAGAACAAAGGCCGGGCCAGCCAGCGGGGAAGCCTACCCATAGTGCACCTTCCTTCCAAACCAGCGGAACTGCAAACCTGCCAAGAGCAGCAGCACCAGGAACAAGGCCGCCGCCTGGGCCGAGGCGTAGGAGAAGCGGAAGTTGAAGAAGGCGTCCTGGTAGATGCGGTAGACCCAGACCATGGTGCTTTCGGCGGGGCCGCCGCGGGTGAGCAGGTGAATCTGGCCGAAGGCCGTGAGGCTGCTGAGCATGGTCAGGAGGGCGACTAGAAACAGCGTGGGGGAGAGCATGGGTAGGGTGATGTGCCAGAACTGGGCCCAGGCGCTGGCTCCGTCCAGACGGGCAGCCTCGTAGAGGTCCTCGGGGATCTGTTGCAGGCCCGCGGTCAACAAAATGGCGGTAAAGCCCACCCCGGCCCAAGCCGTTACAATGGCCAGGGTGGGCAGGGCCAGCTCCACGCTGGTGAGCCAGGGCTGGGGAGGCAGACCCAGGGCCTCTAGCCAGCGGTTCACCACCCCCCCAATCGGGTGCAAAAACCAGCCCCAGGCCACGGCGGCCACCGCAGTGGGTACGGCGGTGGTCAGGAAGAACAGGGTGCGGAAAACGTTAACCCCCGGAAAGGGCCGGGCCACCATCAGGGCGGCGGTCAGCCCCAGGAGTATCTGCACCGGGACCACAATGGCGGCAAACAAAAAGGTAGCCCCCACCGAGCGCCAGAAGGCGGGGTCTTGCAGCATCTCGGCGTAATTGGCCAGGCCAACCCAGTCGCGCTGGGTGCCCAGGAGGTTTTCGCGGTGAAACGAGAGCCAGAAGGCGTTCAGGGTGGGCCAGACCAGAAAGACCAGCAACAACACCAGGCCGGGAATGAGCAAAAAGAGGGCCTCGAGGGTCTCTCCACCCAGGCGCACAGGGGATTTGGGAATCGGGTGTTTGCGCTCAAAATCCGGTTGCTTGAGTTCTACAGCCATGCCAACTCCTGGTGCGGGCAATTTCCGCTTTGTACAGACTTTCAGTTGACCGTCAGCAGGGCATCATCTCTTCTATGACCGTTTTGTGATGAATACCTGGATTTACGCGCCAACGACTAAGCTGCTTCCAGAGGGCTTAAATCCAGGGTCAGCGTTCCCGTCATCAGTCTCCGTCGGCACTGGTAGAAACTCTACTTCAGCCGCTCTCGTTGTAGCTCAATCAACCCAATAGGCCACCAGGCCCAAAGCCAGGTGCGCCAGCAAGCGCACCCGCTTGCGGTGTCGGTGCCCCTGAGTACCGGCATCGCCGGGCCGCGGTTGCGGCTTCACTTGCCAGAGCTTCTCATATATCGGTACCAGGTGATTCTTGACCGTTTCAGGTGAGATGCGTAGGCAGGGATGTGCTGCACGCCCTGGGTCAACACCAGGAAGGGGGACTGCTGGAGATCAGCCTGGATGGCAAACACCTCAAGGGCAGCGCGCGGGGTGGCGTGCGGGGTAAAGCCATCGTACTGGTCTCGGCTTATCTGAGCCGGTTGCAGAGCAAAGCCGCCCAGTCCCTCGCCGCTCTGCGCAACCTTCTACTTGGTTTCCTCAGGCTTTTATCATATACACCCCATTAGCCAACGATACAAGGGCATGGGATTGACCGCGAAGCGCCGAAGGCTGCGTAGAGCGGGAACACCGCACAAATGCAGAAAGCCTAGCAGGAGGTTACGCAAGGCAGCCAGGGTTTGGGCAGCTTTGCGGGTGCGACAAGCATCCTCCCCCAGGGCTTTTCCTTGCCACAGGCTCAGACCTAACTGTCCCAGATAAGCACTGACCAGCAGCAAAGCCTGATCCCCCACCCCCGGCGGGCGCTCCCTTTGAGGTATTTGCCGTCCAGGTTGACCACCATCTGACCCGGATGGGCTGGGTCCAGCACCTTGAGCACCTCCAGCGCCCAGGCCTTCAGGGCCTCTTCCAAAGCGGTGACCTGTTGTTCCAAAGCCCACACAAAGCGATAGAGGGTGGCCTGGGCAGGCAGGGCCTTACCACCCGCGCGCCGCCCGAAGCCCTGTGCCAGCAGCCAGTCCCGCTGATCCTCTACCCACTGGGCTATGGCCAGCACGTTGGTACGCCCGCTGCCCAGGGCCATCAGCACCAGCATGAACAGCATGCGCCAGTCGTAGGTGGTGTTGTGGGCCCGCAGGTCAGGTACTTGCATCAGGTATGGAATGGGGCTGGGTATCCTTGGGGTTTCGTTCTACTGCATATGATAACTGCATATGATGAAAGCCGGCATGTTTTTCAGCTTTTGTCGTGTACTTAGCGCCACCAGCGTTATAATCTAGCCCTATGGCCGAGAAATACCCGAGCGATAGCAGCGCGATCCGGCGCTTTGATGAAGTCAACGTGGCGCGGCTCGGGTTGATCAGTATTCAGGAGCGTATACCCCCTGACTACACCAGCTGGACCATCGATTTCCAGATTGATGGACGTCAGGCCCGGCTATCCTGCGTGGCGGTGGCCGAGCACGGTGGTGTCCCGCACGGCCTCGACAACGATGTAAGCCTGGCGCTGATCACGCTATACCAGGAGGCTGGCTACCCGGAGGATGGCACCATTGTCACGACCGCCTATCGCATCCTGTCGCTCATTGGCTGGGATACCAGTGGGCACTACTATCAGGCCCTGAAGGAAAGCCTCGATCGCCTGACCACGGCCACCTTTACTGCCAGCGAGGCCTGGCACAGCAATAAGCGATGGACCACCGTCAAGTTTCGCTACATCGATCACCTGGAGTACACCAGCGAAGATAGCAGCCTGGGCCTCTCGGGCCAAAGTGTCCTCAAGATCCGCCTGGCCCGGGAGATCGTTGAGTCTATCCGTGCCCGGTACATCAAGTCGCTGGACCTCGAGTTCCTCACCAGCCTGGATCGCCCCCTGACCCGGGCCCTCTACCGCTTGCTGGATGTGCAGCGGGTCTCGTCGGATGGGGCTGAGGTCACCCAGTTTCGCACCAACATCATCGAGTGGGCCAAGGCCTGCAAGATTGTGGATCAGACCCCGACTCGGGTGCGACGCACTCTGGAGGGGGCCCACCGGGAGCTCATCGAGCGGGGCTACCTATCCGATGTGGAGTATGTGGGGCGGGGTTCCCAGCAGGAGGTGATCTACACCTTTGCCAAGCAGCCCTCCATACGCGAAGAGGCCCGCGAGGTGGTGGAGCGGCTCGCTGGTTACGGGGTGACGCGTCCGGTGGTGTATAGCCTCATTGCCAGCTACAACCTGGCGCATATCGAGGAGCGGATCGCCCGCTTTGAGGCCATTCTGCAGGCCGGGTATGCCCCGCGCAACCGGGCTGGGTTCCTGGTGGACGTAATAAGGGACGACGAGGGGAAATATGTCGATCCCGAGGGATTTGTATCGCGCAGCCGGCGGGTAAGAAGCGAGACCGCCCGGCTAAGGCAGGTCGAGATGGCGCGCCAGGAGGAGGAGCGCAAACAGCAGCAGATGGACGCGGAGTGGGAGAGCTTGGATGCGAAAGGGCGAGCTAGCAAGGCAATCCGCGTGCTGAGTCTGGTTATGGGCAAGCAGCTACCTACCCGCTACTACAGCGGCCTTCTGGAAGCCTTCGAGTCGGGCAGGATGAACCCCCGTGAGGTTACCGAAGCCGCGCTGAAGGCCCAGATCAGTCTGCGGTTGGCAACGTTCATCCAAGAGCTGATGCGCACGCTAGATGGCCTCGGTTGATTATCAGGGCAGGGGAGGGTACACAGGCCCCCAGACGGAATGCCAGTTTCATTACCCTAAACCACCTATAGTTTATGGAGACCCTCGAGCGCCTCCTCCGCCAGCACGCTGGCATCGTCATCTGCAGGTAGGCTGACGCGGTGGGGGTCGAGCCGTACCTGCTCACCCGCTGGGTTCAGCAGGGCAGGTTCGAGCGCATCCAGCGGGGGGTCTACCGCCAGCACGAGGCCGAGGTCGGGAGTCATCGCCTCAAGGTCTACGGCCCCGAGAAGACCCTGGCCGACCTGCTCAAGTTCAGCAACCGCTACGGCGAAGACCTCTTTCTCGAGGGGCTGAAGAACTACCTGGCCTGCCGCCAGCCCTGTCCTGACCTGCTGAGGCTCCTCGAGGCCGCCAGGGTTTGCCGGGTCGAGCGCAGACTGCGACCTGGGTGTGCTGCTGGCGCGGTCAGGCGAGTACGCCGAAGCCGGATCCCACTACCTCGAAGCCCGCCTGGGTTATGCGGAGCCTCCAAAGCGCTGCTACAACCTAAGCCGCATCCGATACTTTTTCATACCGCAGCACAACAAGCCCTGTGCCAGAACCTGTGAACAAAACTGCAAAGCCAAAAGTTGTCTTCTTGACACCGTGGAGATAAACTCTAGTATTTCTAACAGTGTGCAATAGTATATTAACTCAAGTTGCCACCTAGACATTCCGAGCTAGAAAGCAAAAACCAAGGGGGTGCATCTCAGCAATTCCGTACAGGGAAAGCCCTCCACCTCAGGGCCTCGAAGGCCACCAGCGGATGGGAACTACATAGCTGGGCGCGGTGGGCTGCTGTGCGCGAAGCCCCAGGGCGACTCCACTGCATCCCCGAGCGTTTCATGCGGGCACCGATGACATGCTTGTTCATCCCCTCCACCTGGCCTGAACCGATGGGCCAGCCCCGGGCTTTATAGGCCGGGTAGTCCATCCGATCGGCCCGTTGCTCCAGGTACTGGATTGCGCTGCGGGCCTCTTCCGACCAGCTCTGCCGCTCAGGAGCGGTAGGGGGTGGGCAGTAGGTG
>NZ_JHVI01000047.1 GCF_000620065.1 Meiothermus cerbereus DSM 11376
GTGCGCGACGTGCGTGAGCTATCGGTGGACGGCGAGTTGAGCATTGACGACTTGAGAACGCTCGCGAGTATGGCCGACCAAAGGAGCGCGCCTGCAAGGCTAGCTGTGATGAGCGGCCGTAGCTTCCGCACCATTCTCGAGAGCCGGATCGCTGCGCGTCAGGGGAGGGATGTACGATGAGCTAGAAAATCCTTTACCCGCTGTTGTGCGGTTTGGTCTTGGCCTCGAGCCTGAGCCTGGTCTCCGCTAAACCTTCCCCCGGCCGCTCGACAAGCGACCCCTTCACCGTGCAGGGAGCTTCTCGCGCGTCGGATGCCAAAGCGGACTGCGTGGTTCAGATGGGCAGGGGATCAGCCACCGCTCGCAACACCGCCACCACCTCCAGCAACCGCCCCGTCGCCAACCTGTACTACCCCAGGTATCTCGCGGCCAAGGCGGTGCTGGTTTTCACAACCTTCGCAGGCGGTAGGCAACTCGTGGCCCAGTCGGACTATAAAGAGAGCTACAGCGGGAACATGGGTGCGCTCACTGCCGACACAACGTACACCTACAACTGCGCGGACTTTGCCAACCTTTACTCTGGTATTCTCGGATACGGCTTCCACAAAGCCCTTCCTGCGAACGACGACCCGACCCCCAACGGAGGCCGCACCGTCGTCTACTCGGATAACAACGGCGGTCAATACTCCTGGCAACCCTGGTAAGCAGGCATGGGCCGAGGCAGGGAATTTCCGCCTTGGCCCGTAGCTTTGACTGGGCTAAAGCACGCGGGGAGAACCATGCGAGATGCCCTACTGCTGTTAATAGCTGTCGCTGTCCTGGCCTCTGTGGGCCTTAAGTTTTTCGCCGCTGCCCCCCTTTCCGCTCAGCGGGCAGGGTGTTTTTCGGCGAACGAAGCCGGTTTCACTAACGGCGTGGCGCTCAGTCCCGCAGGGGACCGCTCCAGCCTCGACCTACGCCTCGCACTGGTTAAAGCTCCGGTGCCGACAATAAATTTTGACGCTTTCGTGTTCGTGAACGGGCGCTTGCAGCACATCGAGTCCAACATCGCTGTGGCCTGCGACCGGCCCGCGACGCGCTCGGTACCCTTACGCATCAGCCTCCGGGATTCGGTGTCGGTGGTGTTCACCCGGCACATCGCAGACAAAACCGGTTCGGCTAGTGAGCTAGTGCGTAAAGGGGATTTGTCCCGGCTTGAGCCAAGGCTTCTTTCCGACGTAGTCACGGTCGCTAACGGGGAGAGACTCGGCGAGTGGGCCAGCCCCGCCGACAGCACACCCGCACACCCTGACAGGCCCACCCTCAGCCACATCTCGGCGGTAGGAGAAGCGATCAACACCTTCGGGGGGATCATCCGCATCAGCACCGAGAGGCAACCGGTCGAGGTGCTGATCTACAACGACACCGCCAGGGCCACGACGTACCATCTCGTCTGCTTACATAACTACACACAGCTCGCCTTCGTGGGCGGTCAATCTCTCATCACACTGCGGCTGCCAGCAAACCAATACGCAACCGTCAGGGCAATGCTCGAGGTGCCCGCCGAGGGTGAACTGGGCCTAGTCCACTGCTACTCGCTCTACTCCTACGGAGCTTCCGCCAAGCAGCCGGTAGAAGTGACCCCGATCTGGCCCGCCTTCACCCTTCGCGGGGCGATACGGTGAATAGCACCAGCCTGCTTAGGCCGTTTATGGAGGTTAAGCTCACCATAGCGGCTCCGCTGCCCCTGGCCTTGTCCGCTGGTCTTGGTGGCCTGGTCTACCTCAGCGTCACCGGGCCACTGCCTGCTTGGATTTCGCCATTGGCCCTCCTGGCCGTCTTCGCCTTGGCCCACCGACAGGCCTCATGGCAGAACCGGGGCCTGGTTATGGCGAGCTACCTTTTCAGCATCAATCTGCTGGTTACCCGCTCCCTATTCGGCCTGTACAGCATAGAACCAGCGGCCATCGCCACGTTATACGCGCTGATCATTCTATATATAACGGCGCTTTCCGCCGTTGCCACCGCCACCTTCCCCAGTACGCTCACCCCGTCGCGTATCCTGCTGTTTGCATCCTCGATGAGCTTATTCGACCGAGTGTGCTCCGACCCCGACCTGCTGCACAACCGCGCGGTTCCGTTCTCATACCGGATTCAAAAAGATAATCTTCAAACAAAAAGCGCTAAGAGGCTATCTTTTTGAATCCTAGAGCACTCCCTTCGGTCGGGTTAGTTCGTCACCGTTCGGTGACGAACTAACCGAATCTGGTATCACACGGTTACTACCTCTTCTCTCCCGCGTTGTCTGGGCTTTACGCGCAACTAGGGATGTACGGGGCGAGCTTTGTAATCTATGCCGCCCTGCTGCTGGGCCTGTGGGCCTTTTACCACCACCGGGCTACCGGTGTGGCGGTGTTCGCCATCGGGGTAGCCCTCGCCATCGTGCTGAGCAGCGCGTTACCGCAGCCGCAGCTTGAGGGCTACCTCGAGGTCAACTTGGTGCAGCCAGGCATCGTTGGGGACGGCGAGCATTTTGTCACACGCAGCGAGGACTACTTGCGCCGCGAACTCTCCCCGCAACTCAGGGGTGGGGCGCTAAATGTGTTGCCTGAGAGCAGCCTATTCAACTATGACTTCGACACCGACCACCTAGGGCTGCTCGCCCACGACAACTTGCTTATTGGGGGCACCATCCGCAGCCAGTCCTTGGTTTACAACTCCGTGGTTCTGTTACAAAAAGGGCGGGTTACCGCCCGCTATAACAAGATCTTCCTGGTACCAATCGAGGAGGACGCCCGGCTTCAGGCGGGCAATGAGCGGCAAACCAACACCCTCCGCTTCGGTGATGTGATTCTGGGCGTGGGTATTTGCTACGAGTCTGCCTTTGAGCGGATCGGCCTGAAAGCCGTCCATAATGGAGCGCAAGCCCTGCTGTTTCTTTCCAACACCCAAAGCCCTCCAGCCACCGCTCTACAGCTCAGGAGTGTGCAGGTACGTTCGGCGGAGACCGGGAGGGTCGCGCTGTTTGTCGGGATGGCGGGGAACACCTCGATGACAGATGCCAAAGGCAAAGTAGTGTGGCGAATGCCCTGGGCTAGCTCCGAACGCCGGGCAATATCCGTCCCGCTCTACTCCGGCCTCACCAACGCGGCGCACTTTTCAGCCCAATTGAGCTACATTTTGGTGGCAGTCACGTGCGCTACTTTGGTGAGCCTTCTGTGGAAAGGGCTGCACAGAAAAGCCGAGAGGGATCATCAAGGCAGGCGCGACTTTCTATAAAACTCAAAACTTGCATTGCCCGAATATCCCGCATAAACACGTGCCACCTGCTCCTCCTAAGGCACGGAGTTCCTGCAAGAGCCTGCGCAAAGAAGTTCGGGGAAGAGGAGCCGAACCGCAGACCGCGCCGCAATAGCACGCCATACTGCTCCCATTCTAGTGAGGCAGGGATGCTTGTTTCATGTGATCCTCACGCCAGACTCCGCCGGTAGGTCAGCGCCTCGGCCAGGTGGGCCTCCTGGATGCGCTCCGACCCCGCGAGGTCGGCGATGGTGCGGGCTGTCCGCAGGATGCGGTCGTAGCTCCTTGCGGTGAGGGCTAAGCGTTTAGTAGCCGCTTGCAAGAGGGCTTCACTGGAGGGGGAAAGCACCGTGTGCTGGCGCAGCGCTCTACCGAAGAGTTCGCTATTGAGCTTCCCCTGGCGGGCCTTCATCCTCTCCCTTGCCGCCAGCACCCGTTCCCGCACCGCGGCGGTGGACTCCCCTTCCGGTGCGCGGGCGAGTTCCTCGGGGGTGAGCCGGGGGACTTCCACCACCAGGTCGAAGCGATCGAGCAGGGGGCCCGAGATGCGCCCGCTGTAGCGCATCCGCTGGGCAGGGGTGCAGCTACAGGGCCTTTCCGGGTCGCCGTGCCAGCCGCAGGGGCAGGCGTGTGCAGGGCAATCGGGGTATTCAAGGTAACATGACCTACTTTCTTCCTCGACAAAAACCGGGGCCGGTGGGAAAGGTGGTGGTACGGGAGGCGCTGGTAGCGGAATACTGGAAGACCCGGGCTTCAATCCGCAGCCTGGCCCGGAAGTATGGGGTGAGCAGCGGGACGGCCTGGAGGTGGGTGAGTGGGAAAAGGGCTAGGCGCTTTTGAGGTTATGTTCCTGCAGGGGGCTATGGCCCTTGATGGTTGCAAAGTGGGCATCGCCAAAGTGCCACAGTTCGCAGCCATGCACCAAGGCCGCTCCGGCGATCAGCAAGTCCACCGTGGGTACCCGCTGGCCGGAACGGGCCAGATCGTAGGCCAGCTGGCCGGCCACCCCCGCCTCTTCGCTTCCCAAGGGTAGCCAGAGCAGGGCCTGCAGGTCAGCGGCGAGAAGACCGTAGTCTTTCTCGCTCTTTGCGCCGGACAGAAGTTCCACGGCAATCGGCGCTAGGACCGCGATCTCATGTACCTCCAGGGCGTTACCCAGGGCTTGCTTGACCTGGCGGGCACCCTTGGGGTGATAAAACTCAATCCAGGCCGATGTATCTACCAAGATGCGGGCCACTAGCGGGACTCCCGCAGCGCGCGCAGGGTTTCCTGGGTGAGCTCGAGCTCCACCCGCCCGGCGTGGGCCCGGATGCCCCGGCGGCGCTGCTGGCGCACCAGCTCCTGCAAGGCCCGCTCAATGGCCTCGCGTTTGGTGCGTACCCCTAGCACCTGGCGGGCCTCTTCTAGCAGGGCTTCGTCAATTTCGATGGTCATGCGGGGCATGGTGTCCTGAGTATACACGCTCTTGGGTGCATTTAAGTGTGCTTCAAAGTCGGATGTAACAGTCAAGACCCCAACCACCCTGTGATCCGCTTATGGGTGAGCATCTACAGTGGGCTGGATGGCAGAATGATGGCCTGGGTCAACGTCCTGGGGATTAACCTAAATGGAGACATCATCTCCCAGGGCGCAATTGTCCCCGAAACCCCCCTGCTGCCCGAGTTTTCCAGGTGCTAGCGCGGAGCGGGGCTTACCCCTTGCCCCTGAAGGAAGCGACATGAGAGCAGCAACCTTGATATTGCTCACCCTTAGCCTGAGTGCCTGTAGCCTGCTCTACCCGATGTATCCCATTGAGGCTAAGGTGGTAGAAGGCACTTACTCCCGCTCCATTTTGGAGAGTGACGGCTACTGGGTGGTCACCAAACCCTTCGACAGCTACAGCTTCTATTTCACCCTGCGCAAGACCGACACCGCTGATCCTGCTCTGGACAACCAGTGGTTCTGGCTCACCGCTGAGTCCTCGGGGTATGACGTCAGCCTCAACCAGCGGCAGGCGCGGTTCGGCGAGCTGCTGGTGCTCAACGTCAGGAACAAGCCGGGCCAGCCACCCCCTCCCGCAGGTCAGCGGGGCGTGGTGGTCTTGGTGAGTTTCACAGAAAGGGGGAAAGGAAAAACGCGGTCCATACGGTTTGTGGTGAACGACCTCAGCGCGAGGAGGTAGGGTCGGCATGTTTAGGAGGAGAACGGTGAAAGCAGTGGGTTTGGCGGTGTTGGCGGGTTTGGCCTTTTTGGTGGCCGGTTGTGGCACGCAAAAGG
>NZ_JHVI01000048.1 GCF_000620065.1 Meiothermus cerbereus DSM 11376
GGGAAGTACGCCTGAACGGTGCAAGAGTTGGTGTATTACTGAATCACTGAATGCAGTAGTGCAGTATCGCAGTATTTCAGTAAATACTGATAGCATGAGCCTGATCCAGCCCCCTAAACTTAGACACCCTCAAAACTTGCACTTATGCACCCCGGGGATGGTTATGCGCTGGGACCCCCTGAAAGGGGTAGAAGGTGCATCTCTATGCGGGTTATGCATGAGGCGCAAGTTTTGAATAAGCCTACATCGCTTTTATGTGGGATAGGGGCTGGGTGGAGTGCGAGGGTTGAGATTCCGGATGGACGAGCGGGATAGAGGTATTCTTGGTTTTAGCCAGTTATGCATGATGCAGACATCCTTCTTCATATTGGCGGCACTGGGCACCTTCCCCCTCCAGAGGACGCACTGGCGCGTTGGGTCGCGCTGGTGCTCTACCGCAGCCCCAAGCCCCTTTCCAAGGAAGAGATTGTGGCGGCCCTGCGGGGGCGGGACCTCCTTGAGCACACAGTAGAGATCGAGTCTACTGAACTTGACCGACTCTTGCGCAAGGGGCAGAAAACGGGCCTCTTCGAGGAGACCGCTAACCAACGTTATGTTCTCAAAGCCTCAACTAGGGAGGATTTCCGCCGGGAGGAGGAGGAGGCGCGGCGCCTGGAAGCGGAGGTCCGCTCGGAGTGGTTCACACAGCTACGGGAGGGCCAAGGTATTGACTTCGACGGCCTCGAGGACGAGGTGTGGGGCCTGCTCAGGGCTTATTTGGCCGCCGTTCTGCGGCGTTACAGCGAGCGGTACGCTCAGCTGCAACGCCGGGGGGACGCCCCTCCCCTGGAGAGCGACAAGCTGGTTTTGCAGGTGGTCGGCAGGGAGCACCCTCTCCACGATCTCCTGCTGACTGAGCTGCCGCGCTTTTTCGATGCCACTTCTGCTGCCCGCCGCAAGTTCATCGGCCGGGCCGCGATCCAAGCGCTCATGGCCTTCAGGGTGAGCGTAACGACGGCGACCTCGAAGAGCCTGGCGAGGGTGGTGAAGGGGCAGAAGATCTTCCTCGACACCAACGCCGTCTTCGCGCTGTTGGGGCTCAACGGGGTAAGCGCCGTCGAAGCCACCGTGCAGCGCACAGTGGAACTAGCCCTCAAGGTCGGTTTCGACGTGCGGCTGACGGAGAGGACGAAGGCTGAGTACCGGGCGGCGATGAAGCGGGTACGCAACGAATACCGGGGTTACGGCGATGCCTACCGGAGCGGACTGAGCAACACCACCCCGATACAGTCCGGTATCTACCGCGCTTACCTGAGCCGCTATGCCCGCCAGGGGTACAGCCTTGAGGAGTTCTATGCCGAGTTCTCCGACCCCCAGCCCCACCTCAACCGCTATTCCGTTACGGTAGATACCCAGGCAAGCAAAGAGCTTGAGAGCGAAAAGCTGAAGAACACCGCCATCTGGAATGAGCTGGCTGAGCGCAAGTCAGGGGCAGTGCTCGAGCACGATACCCTTCACATCAGCTACGTCCTCGATCTGAGGGGTGGGTATGATCGCCTCGAGAAGGCCACGGCCTGGTTCCTCAGCCTTGAAAATAAGCTTCTGCATGTCAACAAGCAGCTCGGCCTAGATATCCCAGTGGTGATCACGCCCGAACTCTGGATCTTGATGTTCCGCCAGATACTGCCGCGGGTCGAAGACTTCGATGAGTTCTTCGCTGGGGTCGTAGCGGCCACCGTCCTACCCTCAATGTGGATTGATGAGGCCTTGGTGGATCGCTTGTCAACCCTGCTGGCTGCTCGAGCTGGGGACCAGGGCCGGGCGGGCGCGCTCCTCCAAGCCTTGGTGGTCTCCAGTACCCAGGAGGACTTAGAGGAGCTGATTAAGGCATATCCCGAATTACCCCCGGAGGCCGTGGTGAACTACCTCGAGCGGCAGGAGGAGCGTCGTCAGGGGGGCGTGCACCGCTTTGTTGAGCAAAAGCTGTCTGAGCGTTACGACCAGCACATCACCAAACTCGAGGATGAACTCAAAGCCGAACGGGCAGCACGTGAGGCTGAGCAGGCAGCACGTGAGCAGGCCGAAGCTCGTGAGCGGGAAGCCCGCTCAGAGAACGCTAACCTCGCTGAGCGTCTCGAGCGAGAGATCCAGATTCGGCGCGAGCAGCAGAACCTCCCTATCTTGATCCGTCGCGAAGTCACGATGTGGATAAGCACATTGCTCGTGGCCGGGTTAAGCATCTTCAGTCTGCCCGTCATGAGTGAGGTGATTGCAGCCCGGCAGAACGGCTTACTCAAAGCCCTGCATGAGAATTGGCAGTATTTGTTCCCCCTGCTGGGCATTGGTATATTTCATCTCGTACTGAAAGCCTACAGAGCTACAGTCGAACGCCAAAACTGCAGGGAGCGCCTGAATAAATTGCAGCGTCGCCAGGACCAGGAAAGCGATATCCGCTCAGTTGAGGGTGTTTGAAGTGGAGCAAATCTGGGCGCAGTCAGAGATCGCTTAGGTATTCTGCGTCTGAGGCTTTCTGTGAGCCCCGCTAGGCCACCCGGTACACCGGCCCCTCTAGCAGCAAAGCCCACAGCCCGCTCTCCCGCAGGCGGGCGATCAGCAGCGCCCCGGGTTTTTTGGCGAAGCCCTCCTGGAGGTCGGTCAGCACCCGGTCCAGGGCGTTCCACAGGGCTTCGAAGCGGTCTTCTCCGCGGTCCTTCCGGCGCAGCGCCCCCCATAGCAGGGCGCGGTAGAGGTTCACGCTGCCGGGGTCGCGGAGGGCGCGGGCGAGGAGCTCCCCGGTGCGGCCCACGAAGCGGGGGCGTTCCTGGCGGGCGCACAGTTTGACGTCCTGCAGGGCATTTCTGAGGCCAGCCCGGAGGTCTTGGGGGCGGGTGTCCCAATCAGATAACGGGGTTTGTAGCAGGGCTGCCGGGGGTAACGCCCAGTTTTTAAGCAGTTCAATAGGAGCAACACCCTTTGGGTGTTTAGGTGATTGGGACACCTCCGGGTTCTGCCGCAGCTTGAGGAGGGTGCGGCCTTTGTGGGTGTCGGCCTCGAGGTCGCGCCAGGGGTAGGCCAGCTCCTCGCGGGTGAGGGGACGGGCCCGCCCCGGTCGCAGGCGCATCCGGAAGACCGTGCCGTCCTTCCAGCCCAGCGGCTTCCCGGTCTGGCGGTCCAGGGCGTTGCCCACCCGGGGGGCGAAGGCCAGCAGGCCGGCTTCCGCGAGCCGGGCCAGCGAGCGCTGTACCCGCTTGCGTCCGGTCTCCGGCTTGACCTCGGGCCATAGCGCCAGGGCCAGCGCCCCCTGGGGCAGGTGGAAGACCACCTCGCTGGTGATGGGGTGGTAGGCCCGGTGCAGCCCCACCTCCAGGGCCAGGTGCAGCAGGGTGTGGGCTACCTCGCGGTCATATCCCCGCAGGGGGAGGCCCCAGGGCGAGAGCAGGGCCTCCAGGAAGGGTTCAAGGGGGACCGGGTCCGTAAAGGCAGCCGCCGCCAGCCCCGCGGCCAGGGAGCGGGCCTCCTGCAGCCGGGCGTAGCCCGCCAGGGGGTGGCCCTGGGAGAGGAGCGCGCGGGCCTCGGCCTGGAGGGCCGTCACCCGCTCGAGGGTAGGCCGTTCGCGCTCGGCCTGGGTGAGGGCCAGCAGCCGGGCCTGGGCCTGGAGGGTTTGCCGGCGCTGGGCCTCAGCCTCACGGGGTTCGCCCGTCGGCGCAGCGGCAGCGCGTTCGGCCTGCTCCTGCTGCCAGCCCCGCAGGGCCCGCTCGCGCAGGGAGGGGGGGAGTAGCTTTAGTTTGCGTTCAAACTCCGAGAGGGGTGGAACTTCATAGTTGGAGCTGTATGGCGGCACAAATGCCTCCTCTATGAGGGTGCAAAAAGCAAACCTCGACGCCAAAGGTGTGTTAGACCTCTTGCCTTTTGCTCAGGGAGGCTTTAGTCTTGGGTTACTGGTACCCATTAGGCTATTGCCTCTCTGAGCAACCCGGTTTGTCCACCGGGTTGTTTCGTTGCATACACGCGCGGCCCTGCCGCTAAGGGGCTTCGTTGTCCAGGCGAAGCCCGGTTCTTGCCATACCTACAGTATAGCGGGATTTAAGCCCAGTAGGAGCGGGGGCTGAGCAGGATGCGCCCTATGGCCCGTGGCAGGCTCAGCTTTGGCAGGCCCAGCCGCCCCTGGCTATTCGCACAAGACCCTAGCACGCCGCGGGAAAAGAGTTCCTGGCCCCCTTGAGGTACGGGGGCCAAGGGGGTGGGTTTGGAGGTGCCGCTCGAGCCTATACTCAACTGCTACACAAAGGTTCCCTCGAGGTGTCCCCATAGCGTTTCAGGATCGCGCTGCTTAGGGGGTACACGCTCGAGCCCAGCCTGAAGGGATTAGCCGCGGCCAGCTGGTTTTGCCAGGGCCGCTGTCTCCTACCCAAAGCGTTGGTTCGTCACGGTGTCCTAATTCCACTCCCAACATACTCACAGGCAGGGGCGTGGTATTGGGGGCCATTGCAAGGCCGCAGTAGGGCCGAGTAGTTGGGCACCTTCTCTCAACATAGCCACCGCGCGGAGGGGATAGGGATTCAGGGGGAGGTGAGGATGGCGCCGTCCCAGCCCACCGCCACGAAGGTGCCGTTCCCGTAGGTGACTCCGT
>NZ_JHVI01000049.1 GCF_000620065.1 Meiothermus cerbereus DSM 11376
GCAACCTTCTGCTGGGTTTCCTACACCAGCTCACCACCCCTGTGCTTCGCAGTGTTCGTAGCTTCTCCACCAATCCCATGCCCCTCTATCGCTGGTTCATTTACGGTGCGATAAGTACAGGAGCAGGAAGATGCAAATAGATGAGATAGCCACTCTGGAGGTTCCCCTCTTCCCCGACCGCCCCATCAGCGGGGCTGAGGCCGAGCAGTACCAAAAAGGAGGAACATAGTGCGCGTTGCGGTGTTTCCGAATACCCTCACCAGCGATCAGATCGAGGGGTGGTTGGCTCGAGGTCTTACGGTGGAACTCGACCGGGCCACCGTGGAGGCGAGCCTGCCCACCCCCAGGCCGGTGCGGCTGCCCGTCTATGAAGGCGAGCGGCCCCAGGGCGTTCTGGAAGGACGAGCGAAGACGGAGGAAAACGCCCTGGTCATCGAGGGTGTCTTACAGGAAGAAGCGGTGCGGGCCGCTGTTTCCTGGGAGGAGGTGGCCCGCCAGTTCGACCTGGCGGACACCCCGCTCTACCTGTGGCGGGCCCGGCGGCTCCCCGAGGAAAAGTGGGAGGCGTGGCGGGCCGATCTGGATCAGCTCGGTCTGGCGGACAAAGCCGTGCTGCTCGGAGACCCGGAGGGTGGCCCGCTCTGCCGGGCAGAACCCACCCAGGAGAACGCCTGGGCCTTCTGGCTGGCGGCCTGGCGATTCGGAAGCCGGGTAGCCCTCGACCTGGGAATGCGCCGGGCGAGCCTCGAGCGGGCCTTCAGCGCGCTCAAAGAACGCCTGCCGCAGCTACCCGACAGCCTGCTAAAGCGCAGCCGGGAGGCTGAGGGCTGGGGGAAGGAAGAGCTGAAAGCACTCCGGGCAAAATAGGGGGCATCTTGCCCCCGTTTTCTATCCACATCTATCGCACAGGGGCAAGAAAGCTGCTGCGCGCTGGGGCCCACCCGGATTCTGCCCAGCACGCTGGCCACCAGGCCCAGGTGGCCCAGGTCGTAGACCTTCAGGTCAGGTTGGGCGCTCACCCCAAAATCCTAAGGCATGGAGGGAGGAGTGCGGAATGTCGGTTTAAGACAGTCTCTCAGATCAGACTATCGGAAGACCTGGGTGATTCGGGTAGGGGAACCTATCGGAAGAGTTGGGTGGTTTATTCCGAGGCACTTGACGTATAGCTGTCCTGAAGGGAACAAACCTCGCTCGCCAGGGCGGCGAGTTAACCGAAAACCAGACTATCGGAAGACTTGGGTGATTCGGGGCTTAAACTATCGGAAGAGTTGGGCGATTGCAGGAGGATCCCTATCGGAATACTTGGGTGATCGCTATCGGAAGACTTGGGTGATTGGGAGCCCGGAGTATCGGAAGACTTGGGTGAATCGGGACTTAAACTATCGGAAGAGTTGGGTGAAACTATCGGAAGAGTTGGGTGGAAAAGTTAGGATTTAGCCCTCCAGCACGCACGCGACTCCCCTCCCTGTTGTTGACAATCAATTTTTTAATTCTTTTTAAAGAACTTAAAACAACAACAGGGCCGCCGCGGCGGTGCGGTAAACTTCAGTCTAGATGACCAGTGATTCGCTGCTTGCTCGACGTGAACGTGAGATAACCTCTCATATCGACGAAGGCAACATCGCCTTTCTCGGCCTGATCAGCGTGCAAGAGCGTATTCCGGAGGGTTTTACCCGCTGGGATCTCGAGTTTGACCTCCAGGGTCGCCGGGCGTCGATCACCTGCCGCGCCAACCCCGATTACGGCGGGGTACCGCACGGTCTGGACAACGACGTCAGCCTTGCGGTGCTGGTGCTCTACCAGCGCTTCGGCTGCCCGGCCGACGGGGTTATTGTGACCACGGCGTACCAGTTGCTCAAGCTGATGGGTCTCGACACCAGCGGCTACTACTACAAGGCCCTGGAGCGCAGCCTCGGGCGACTGACCCACACCACCTATACCGCCCGCGAGGCCTGGCGGGAGGATGGGCGGTGGGAGAGCAAGCAGTTCCGCTACCTTGAGAAGGTCTACGCTACCGGGATGGGAGAGGGCCTCGACAACAAGACCGTGCTCAAGATCGAACTGGGTAAGGAGATCGCCGCCAGCGTGAGAGCCCGCTATATCAAGCCGCTGGACCTCGAGCTTTTGGCCAGCCTCAAGCGGCCCCCTACCCGCGGTCTCTACCGACTGCTCGACGGGCGCCGCTTTGCCGAGGGGGGGACGGCGGTGCGCACTTTCGAGGTAGGGCTCCTCGAGTGGGCTGACGTGTGTAAAATTCTCGACAAGCGGCCGGAGAAGATCCGCCGCACGCTGCAAGGCGCGCACGAGGAGCTCATCCAGCACGGTTATCTTGAAGCCGTGGAGTACGTGGGTCGGGGCAAGAACCAGCGCATCCGCTACCACTTCGCCCCCCTGGCCCAGGTGCCGGATCCGGCCGGGGTGGAGCTGCTACTCGCGCAGGGGCTGTCGCTTTCGGTGGCTCAGCGCTACGCCCGCGAGTATGACCTCGAGCACCTGCGCGCCCGGGTGGCCCTGTACACCGCGATCCTCGAGCAGGGCTACCGGCCGCGCAACCGCCTGGGCTTTTTGGTGGACGTGATCAGGGATACCCAGGGCAAATACGCCAATCCCGAGGGCTTTGTATCCAGGCAGGCCAGACCTGCCACCCGGGGCCGCGCTGCCGCGCAGGAAGGTGGCGAGGGGGAGGCCGAAGCGCTGGCTGCCTGGGAGGCTATGTCCTCCGAAGAACGCATGAGCCACCTCAAGACGGTGTGTGGGATGGTCTTCAAGCGCCATTTCACCCCGCGTGATTTCGAGCTGCTGTTCGAGGCCCTTGACGAGGGGCGCCTGGAGGCTGAAGCCTTCTACCGCGAGTTGCTGGCCCACTCCGCCCCACGCAAGGCGGCTGCGCTGGCGGCGCGGCTGCGGACGGGGTTCGAGGGCTAACGGTACGATGCCACAGGCGTGCTGGTCATTCCGGCGTAACGATTCCCCTGACTTTTAGTCAAGGGAATCGTTACAGTGAACTAAGCATCTCCCCATCAGATTTTTACCTCTACAGCCCCCAGTAGATCTAAGAGACTGTCTTAAAACTTTCCCAGACGATATAATCGAGCATGAATAGTCGAGCAAGCTGCTACCCAAGCGAT